>PLBX01000512.1 GCA_003135495.1 Acidobacteriaceae bacterium
CCCTCCCTCAACCAAGGCCTGCCTGACGGCTACGGTACGCTCTACACCGAGCGTCAAGTTGTACCCGCTGGATCCGCGATCGTCGCAGTATCCCTCGATGACTACGCTCGTCTCCGGATTCTGAAGCAAGAGCTGGAGGTCATCGTCCAGTGCTTGCTGCTGGTCTGGAGGAATTGTGTATCTGTCGTAGTCAAAGAAAATCGACCGAAACTTCAGGGCCAGAACGCGTCCAGCACCAAGAGATGCCGGTAGCACTGCTGGATCCGGAGGCGGCTTTACGAAAACCCAGACGGTCGATACTTCCGCTCCTCCGGGTCCTTCGGCAACCAAGTGATATTTGGTGGTGCCAAAGGGCGTCACCGTCAAGGATCCATTCGGTTGTACTTTGCCTATCGGATCAATAGTCACGGCAGTCGCGTGTTCCGTATGCCAGGCAAGGGTTACGGTTTCTCCGCGGATGATGAGTTCACGATCCGACGCCAGAAATGCCGCAGGCCTTGCAGGAAGTATCTCAGGCGAGGTGGCGTGCGGGCAGCGAGCCCGCACCCGATTGCCTGCCTGTAGGCTAAGTCGCAACATCCGCTCAGCAAGGCACCGAAGGTGAGGGTCAGTGCCAATGAGATCCATTTCATTCTGCTCCCGTGCATTTCACTCTCCCAAAAGCAGGGGTGACGCTTCTTCGATTGCATCTTGCTTTCCGAATCAGTAGGGAAGGCCTTGCTGGCTAGCAACTGCCGTCGAATCGAGGGGTTAGGTTCGACATCTAGGTGGCTTCGCGCAAGCCAAAAAGTGCTTATGCGGCACTATGCCGTCACTGTAGCGAGGCGACCCGACACTCAAACATATACGCCGGACTCCACGCCGTGCGTAACCTGCTGTGTCAATTAGGAATGCTGAAGCGGAAGTCGAAACACATCCGGCACGGCACGTGCATATCGAATCTTTGGGAAATCCGGACCAGACCGAGAAGCAAGATTGCGAACTGGCCAAAGCAAGCGCTAGCTGAGACAAGGAGGCATATGGCGCAGCACACCATTCCAATCGAAGTCCGTTTGAAGAATATTTTGGTCGCTACCGACTTCTCTCCTGCTTCGCTCACTGCACTCACGTGCGTCCTGCCTCTCGCAAGACAGTTCAATTCCACGATTCATATTCTGCATGTGATTCAGCCTCATGGGATTGATCTCAAGCCAGCCGAAGACTCGACGATGTGCCAGCAGGCTCACATGGAGGCTCAACACCAACTCGAACAGTTAGACACGTTGGTCGGAAGTGTTCCGCATCAGACATGGCTGCGGAAAGGGAAAGTTTGGGAGGCTGTCGAGGACGTTCTTCAGTCGGAGCACATTGACCTGATTGTTGTGGGCGCCAGCGTGAAGTCGGAACTCAAGAAGTTCTTTCTGGGATCGGTGGCGGAGACGATTGTCCGAGAGGCTCCGTGTCCCGTCTTGGCAGTCGGACCGCATGTGTCTTCTGTCGCCTGTGGTCCGTCCTTAGCCCAACTCCTCTACGCCACCAACCTGTGGGAGGAATCGCACCATGGCCTGGAATATGCGATCCAGCTAGCGATTCAATACCGGTCCCGGCTCCTGCTCTTACATGTCGTCGAACAGGAAGAGCCCAAGCGATCAGATCACGAATGGCTCAGCGATTATCGCCGGTTGCTACAGCATCTCTTGCCCGAACGAGCTGACGACCTCTCCGTGGAGCCTGTATTGAGAGTTGAGGTTGCGAAAAATTCCACGGCACGAATTCTTCAGGTGGCTGATGAAATCGGGGCGGACCTTATCGTGATGGACGTATGTCCCGAAGAGCCCTGGGCCACACATCTGCAAGATAAAGTTTTTGAGATTATTTCCAGCGCAAAGTGCCCAGTCCTGACCGTTCGAACCAAGAATGAACGCGCATCTTCGCTAGTGGAAACAGAGGATGCATCGGAGGTCGATAATACGGACGAGGCTACGACGAGTTCATGAAGACAATTCTTTCGGTCCAGCATTTAACAGTGAACCTGGACGGGCATAGCATTATCCCGGACCTATGCTTTGAGCTTCATGGCCAGGACATGCTGGCCATCATCGGACCCAATGGCTCAGGCAAAACGGTGCTGCTGAGAACCCTTCTGAACCTGCTCCCGTATCAAGGCAAGATTGAGTGGGTGGAGGGTACGCGAATCGGATACGTTCCGCAGAGAGTGGCGGCCGACCGGCAATTGCCGCTCTCTGTGCGTGACCTGCTTAATGCGAAGGCCCACTTCCTGAAATTGAGCCAAACGGATACGGAGCGGATCGTTTCACTTACGAGTCTTACGCCCGAGTTATTAAACGCCAACATCGGGGTGCTGTCGGGTGGCCAGTTTCAAAAAATATTGATCGCGTTAGCCCTGCTGGGTCAACCGAACGTGATCCTTTTCGACGAGCCGACAGCCAGCCTCGACGAGCTCACGGAAGAGCGCGTCTACGAATTGCTCCACCGCTTGAAGGAAGAGCATGGCATCGCGGTGATTCTGGTTTCACATGACCTGAGCATCGTCTATCGAAATGCTACCGCCGTTCTCTGTATTGGCAAGAACGGCGCATGTTTTGGTTCACCGAAAGAAGTGTTGACGCCGGAAGCTTTGGAGGCCCTTTACTCAGCACCACCCAAATACTATCAGCACCTCCGCGAGCACCACGGACTCTGATTCGGACAACCGTATGTCATGGCTGACCCACACAAGCGCAGGTTACTCGGTGCTGCTGGCACTCCTCTTCGCAGTCGCAGCCGGCTTGGTTGGAAGTTTTGGTCTCATGAAGCGGATGCTGCTGGCCGGAGACGTCATCTCTCATGTGGCCCTTCCTGGACTTGGACTGGCGTTTTTGTTGAAAATCAACCCCTTGATTGGCGCCGCGACGACCCTATTCCTGGGAACGCTGTTGATATGGCACCTGCAGAAGAAGACTGGATTGGCGACGGAAAATATTATTGGCGTTGTGTTCGCCGCATCGCTTGGTATCGGGGCGGCCGTCACTCCGAACGACGATATAATCGAAGCTCTGTTTGGCAAGAATCTGGCCATCTCACTTTTTGGCTTTCTTCTAGGTACCCTCGCCGCGGGTTTCATCATTGCAGCGATCTGGAACCTGCGGGACCGATTGGTTTTGACTCTGTTTTCGCCCGATTTGGCGGCTGTGACGGGAGTGAACGTGAGCCGCGTGAATCTCTACTTCCTGTTGCTCTTCAGTTTGACCATCCTGGTGGGATTGCGATTCATGGGGTCGCTCCTAACGGGTTCTTTGATCATCCTTCCCGCAGCCATCGGACGCCGTCTGACCAACAAAATGTCCCACTTTCTGATCGCCTCCTGCCTCGCTAGTACCCTATCGGTCGGAGCAGGGTTCCTGCTGAATACCACCTTAGTTTCCCAAATTTGGTCTCGGACCCTCTATCGTCATGGTTGCAGCCTTATTATTTGCGATCAGCCTGTCTAAGGGCGTCAGGCGAGTTGGGGTCCGAGTCCAGCTCTAGCCAAGATCAGATTCGTCACTCCGACCTAATATCGCCGCTTGGTGGCTGGATTCTTGATTTGCCGCGTGTGCAACTCCATTCTGCTCTTCGCAGTAGGACCTGTTGGGTCGACGTCAGTTTGGTGATCGACCTGCCCTCTTAGTACCGTGCGACGGCGAGGCAGGTGAATATGAACAATGGCTCCTGCAAACAGCGAAATCTCCTTCGGGAACGTCCTGTTCGTAACAGATTTTTCGGCCTCCTCAGAGTTAGCTTTACCCTACGCAGTCGCGTTAGCGGCGCAGTACAACGGGAAGGTCTACATAGCACATGTCATTTCGCCTGAAATGTTCGAGTTCATGCCCGCGGCGCTCGTCCCGGAAATCGTCGAACGTATAAAGAATCACGCACAGAAACGGATGGCGGAGTTGGTGCGCAATACCTCCTTCTATGGAGTCCCCCACGAAGCTCTGTTGGAGGAAGGAGAGATCTGGGAAGCGCTCAAAGAGGATGCGGAAAAGTACAGCATTGACGTCATCGCCTTGGGGACGCACGGTCGTCGCGGACTGCAGAAGCTGCTGATGGGAGCAGTTGCGGAAGAAATTCTCAGGTTGGCACATCGCCCAGTTCTTACTGTGGGTCCGCAAAGCCGCGACATCGCGGCCGAGCGCAAGCCAGGAAACATTCTGTTTGCAGCCGACTTCTCCCCCGACTGTGCGCACGCCATGAATTGTGCAGTTTCTTTGGCGCGCAAGTTCGCTGCCCGCTTGATCTCGGTTCACGTGATACCGAACGCCACCGAAGATCCCCAGATCATCACGAGATTTCAAGAGTCTTTTATTGGGCAATTGCAGGAATTGCTGCCCGCGCCCCCGGATATGTCTTTTAAACAAGAGTTTCGGGTGGAATTCGGTGTGCCGGCGGATTGCATTCTCAAAGCGGCGGCTGAGTCCGCTAGCGATTTGATGGTCATGGGGGTGCATGGCACTGCCTCTCTCGCCCGCGTGGGACATCATTTTGGCACCACGGCATATCAGGTTGTCTCGGAAGCACGCTGTCCGGTGCTGACCGTGCGGGGACCACTGAAAGCGACTCTCCACGCGAGCGATCCCGCAGAAAGGTTGACCATATGAAGATTCTGCTGGCAATTGATTCTTCAACTGCATCGCAACTCATTGTAACTACGGCGGCAACCCGTCCATGGCCGTCCGGCACGGTGTTTCGCGTGATGAGTGTTGTGGATATGGGCCGCTGGGAGGGACTGCCAACGCTCGTCGAAGACGCAAAGCACGAAGCGCTATCCCTCGTAAAGCGCGCAACGGACGAATTGACCCAGTCCGGACACGAGGTTTTCTCGGAAGTCCAACTGGGCTTACCTAAGAAAGCTATCCCGGAGTACGCGAAGCAATGGGGTGCCGATCTCGTGATGGTGGGCTCGCATGGTCAGAGCGCGTTGACACGGTTTTTCCTGGGCAGCGTTGCCCAAGCGGTTCTTCGTACGGCTCCTTGCTCGGTCGAGATCGTGAGGCCCACCCCCCTCCCTCCACCCNNCTTGCCACAGACGGCGCCGAGTGTTCCGAGAAAGCAGTTTATTCGATTGCGAATCGCCCATGGCCTCCAAAGAGCCAGATCGGGATCGTCAGCGTAGTACAGCTTCTAACCCTACAAAATCAAACCACTGCATCGCCACTATGTTCAGAGTACCCAACCAGCCTGCTTGAGTCCGTGTGGAAGGAGGCACGTACGCGTGCAGAAGATGCCGTTGCCGATGCTCGAAAGACGTTGATCGATGCGGGCTTGAACGTATGGGATGGCGAGGCAACACCGGTGGGCGATCCTCGCTCATTCATCCTCGATACGGCCAAAGCGTGGGGAGCGGATTTGATTGTTCTCGGTTCCCATGGCAGGCACGGATGGGATCGTTTGCTGATGGGAAGCGTCGCTGAATCGGTTGCCTTTCATGCCCACTGTTCAGTTGAGGTCATTCGGCGATAATCGCAAGCGAAGAGAAGGGCAGGATTTTGGCCAAGAGTCGGTTACTTTGCTTCCCAGCACGTTTCCAAAAAAATCTCCAGGATTTTGCGTGAAAAAACCAGTGGCGGCTTTCCCGGAAGCCGCCACGAAGCCAGTTGACCACAAAGAACTAAGACTTTACTTACGCAGCGATGACGAGATCATCCTCGACTGTGCTGACTCCGGGAGCAGATCAGGCAGCGCGCTCGGCCTCTTTTCGTTCTGCCCAAGAAGAGACTTTGCCGTGCAGTATGACTCTGTCCTTTACGACGTTGACCTTGATGTGCTGCGCATCCACCTCAGCGGCTCTCCGCAAGGCGTTGTCGATAGCCGTTTTGACTTCCGATGGCACAACGGCAGGCTTCTTGATGCTAATCAAGTTGCTCACGCCCTTGACGCCGGTCAAGTTTCGGACCGCGTTTTCGGCCGCGGTCTGCTGATACTTGTAGTCGACTTCGCCTTCAAATGTGATCCAACCGCTGTCCACTTTCACCTTGATGAGGTCGGTCGGGACCCAAACATCCCATTGCAACGCGTTGATTGCGGCTCTGGCGATATCTTCATCATTGCGAACGTGAAAAGCTGGCAGGTCCACCTTCATTTCGTCGGTGATTGCCTTGACGCCGGCGACTCTTTCGGCCGCATGCACTGCCGCGTACTTCTCGGCGTAGCTCTTCACGTTGCCGGTTAGGCCAATGATGCCATCCTTTGCGGTGACACCAATTTCTGAAGCGTTGACACTTGGTTCGTACTCCAATTCTTGCTGAACATCCTGCTGAAGTTGAATATTGCTTTCGGAAGTATGTACTTTACGCAAAGCGCCAAAACAAATAGCAGCCCTGTCCGCCCAATACAGTTTATTTCGGCCAGCCGCTAGGCGGTTTCTTCTTCCCTAGCGATTGCCTCACCGCCCGCTTCCAGTTGCCCTTAAGCTTTAGAATATTCGGCTTTGGGCTGGGAGCAGACTTCGGTTTTGGTTTTTTAGTCATTAGGAAAACAAAGCAGTCAGCATTTCCTCAGCGATGCCCTTGGCCGAAGATGGGGACGTAAACAGTGATTCACCTTTTTCGTTCATTGAATAAAGTGCCGCCCTGTTGTCTTTCCCCACAGAAACCTCATACTGTCCGGTAGAGCACGAATACTTCCCCTCTTTGCTTTCAGCACGCCAGCGCAAAAGACACTTGTTAGCATCGAAAGTCGCATGTAGTTCCTTCAATCCCTTCGGCGTCTTTGCCTGAACACTCAAGCCTCCATTCGGAGTATCGTTGACACGGGCGACGTTATCCCCTATTTCCCGGTTTAGACCGTCGCAGTTTGTCTTTATTTCGCTGGCTACCTGATTCCACAGTTCAGGACCGAACTCTCTTGTTAGACGTTGCGTCTCTAAAAATACAGCATCATCACTGGCTTTCTCATCCCTTTGCTTCCTGAGACACTCAGCAGTTTGTCGTAACCAATCATTCATTTTGTGTGCACCTGTTCTTTCGTCAAAGCGATCTATCTCAGCCCTCAACATGATGCTTAACCTCATATTGAGTGCCTGTACATCATCCGCTTTCCTTTCGTCTCGTCGCGACCGCAAAGTCCCGCAATCAAGCAGCCTTTTCTTCGATCGTGACTTTCTTGCCGATTTCCTTCTTCGGCAACGTGATCTCAAGGTCTGCTTTGCTGAGGGTTGCCTTCACCTTATCCGGGTCAATGTCAGCTGGGAGATCAACGGTTCGAAACACCTGGTTTGAACGCTCAGAGTAGAGCGTTTCTCCCTTTTTCTTGCTTTCTGACTTCTCCTCGCGCCTGCCGCTAATGAACAGACGCCGCGGCTCAACTCGGATCTCAATGTCCTTCTCGGTAAATCCGGGCAGTCCGGCATTGACGGTCAGTTCGTTTTCGGTTTCTGTGACCTCGACCGGCATCCGTCCGAGTAGTTCGGACTCAGCGAACAGCCAGTCTTCCAAGCCGTGACCATCGGTGAATCCGCTTGACGCGAATAACTCATACGCACGGCGGGCGATTTTGTTCTCAATCTCGCCAATGCTTGGCAGCAATGAACGCTCCGGAAGAGGTCTGGGAGCGACTGTCAGTTCGGTTGATGTATGGTGCTTCATTGGTTTTCTCCTTTGTACGTCTTTGGTTAAGAGCAAATACTAAGATCAAACTCCTTGTCGGGCGCGAGCCGATGCTAAGCCGCCGCTTCATGTCGTACGTCCAGATTCAGCGCACCGATGGCAGCTTTCACGCTCTCAGCGGACTTAACTAGGCCGCTTAACTCCTGCTCGCTCAAGGGGAGCTGGAGGATGTGAGCCGCTCCATTGCGGTTGAGTTTCGTTGGCAGGCTCACGCAAACCTCGCTGATGCCATAATGCGAAGCCAAGCAGGAAACGGTGAGAAGCGTATTCTCGTCCCGCAAGATTGCTTCTACAATGCGTACCACGCCCGTCGCTACTGCATAGAAGGTCGCTCCCTTACGGCGGATGATTTCATCCGACGCAGCCCGCGTCTGACGAAAGATGGCCTGCATCGCGTGTCGATCGTAGGCTATTCCTTCGTGTTGACAAAACTCCCGTAATCGCATGCCGGCAATATTGGCCAGGGACCACACTGGAACTTCACTATCCCCGTGCTCACCGATGATGTAGGCGTGAACACTTCGGGATTCGATGCCAAAGTGTTGTCCGAGCAAATAGCGAAACCGTGCAGTGTCGAGAATCGTTCCTGAGCCGATCACGCGGTTTGGCGAGAATCCCGAAAGCTTCCAACTCGCATAGGTAAGGACGTCCACGGGGTTGGTTGCTATCAAGAGAATCCCATCTGCAGCGTGACGCGCCACCTGAGGAATGATTTCGCGAAAGATGGAAGCGTTGTGTTTGGCAAGATCCAGGCGGCTTTCCCCCGGTTGTTGGTTCGTTCCGGCCGCAATAACAGTGATAGCGGCATCCTTGCAGTCCGCTAAGTCTCCGGCCTGGATGCGGGTAGGGTGTGAAAATGGCACCGCATGATTCAGGTCCATCGCTTCGCCTTCGGCCTTGGTCCGATTGACGTCCACCAGCACTATTTCTGCAGCAAGTCCGCTGAGCAACAGGGCATAGGCGGAGGTAGCGCCTACGTGGCCGGCTCCGACGATGGCAATCTTCAGAACTTCTGGATTTGTCTTCATGCTACCTCCTCGGCAAACACGCATGCGTTCTCAACTCCGCGTGAGGTTCGTTCGGTTCATGTTCTTTTGGGGGAATATCGCCTGCCGCCCGCCGAGCACGGCGACGGTCAGAAAACACGTTGTGTAAATTCGGCTTGTGAACGCTCGCCTTATTGGCAGCAACTTCAGGAAGAGCCTCGCACTTGTTATAAGGTCGTCTCATATCGTCCTCCGAATAACCTCATCCCACACCCGGAATCAGAGCCGCTCGCCGCAACAAATCCGTCACTTCGTTATCACTGACTTGGGAGAAATTCTGGTAGTACTCACTCACTGAGCCGAATCGCTGCAATTTGCAGATGCATACGACTTCATCAGCTTCGTCCCTCAGTGATTCGCAAGTCGTCGCCGGCGCCACGGACACTGCAACCACTATGCGGGAACTGTGCTGCTGGCGAAGGGCAAGAATCGCAGCCCGCATCGTTGAGCCCGTCGCGATACCGTCATCGACAAGGATGACGGTCTTCCCACGAACGTCGAATGCTGGGGCTTGCCCCGATAGAGATCTTCCTGACGTTCCAATTCGCTCTGCGCGCGAACAGTAGCCGCATTTATGACTTCATGGATGCCCGGATTGCTTCCAGGACAGCGCGGTCCAATACCCGAAACCCTCCCGAGGCAAGCGCCCCCATCGCCAACTCCTCCTGGCCTGGCAACCCCAACTTGCGCACAACGAAAACATCCAGAGGAGCATCGGAGCACTTGGGCTACCTCGAACCCGACGGGCACACCACCGCGCGGTAAGGCCAATACCAGAACGTCGCGGCGGGCGGCATAGGTCATCAGCCTCTTCGCCAACAACTGGCCTGCCTCAGTACGATCGTGGAAAAGTACTCCGTTGTCATCCTCACGTCCTAGCGAGCGCGACATCGCATTCTCTGCAACCGACCTCACGGCTCTCACCAGCGCTCAGATCCGCGGCTCACCAAGGCTGCGGCTCACGCGACTGCTGGGCATAGACCACGTGGAAGAACTCTTAATTCTGCTAGCCCAACACATCTATTGGGCACCTCGGCAGCCAAACCCTTGTGAAGAGCCAGAGTTCCAGCTAATACCAAGAGCATTAAGGGGTTAGAGGTCGCAGGACAAATGCAGTGTCAAATCACCGGGTCCTTCATGACGATATGAGGTCGGAACGACGCCTTCAGGCAGAAAACAAGTCGCTGCGGGAGACATGTAGCTTACGCATCTTTGAATTTAAGGTCGTCCGTTTCATCCCAAGCTTCCCGGCCGCGCCGGCAATGACGCCATTCGCTTCACGCAGAGCGCCAAGGATGAGCTGTTTTTCTGAGGCTTCCAAGGTTTGGACCTTGGTGCTGAGAGGGGTCGGGAGGCCTCCCTTTAGTTCGGCAAGTGAGACATTGAGAACTGGCCCCTGGGAGAGAATGAGGGCCCGCTCAACGACGTTCTCCAGCTCGCGGACGTTACCCGGCCAATGCCAGCGGACGAGGGCGCGCATCGTCTCCGCTGGAACCTTCTGAATTCGCTTGCCGATTCGCTTCGCGTGTTTGTTCACGAAGAAGTTGACCAGCAATGGGATATCGGTAGTTCGTTCACGTAACGGAGGCACCTGAATAGGGAAGATGTTGAGACGGTAAAAAAGGTCCTGACGAAACTCCCGTTGAGCGACCATCTTATCCAGATCGCGATTCGTCGCAACAACCAGCCGGGCGTTGACGTGGATCGTGCGCGTACCGCCCAGCCTCTCAAATTCTTGTTCTTGGAGAACGCGCAGCAGCTTGGGTTGCAGTTCCGGTGGAATATCGCCAACTTCATCCAGAAAGAGAGTACCTTTATCTGCAAGTTCGACACGACCGATCTTCTGTGCGATAGCGCCGGTGAACGCGCCTCTCTCGTGGCCGAAGAGATCGCTTTCGAGCAATCCAGTGGGAATGGCGGCACAATTTAGCTTCACGAGCGCTCGGTCGCGACGATTGCTCAGGTTATGAATGGCACGGGCAATCAGTTCCTTTCCAGTCCCCGTTTCCCCAAGAATCATCACCGTCGAATCCGTGCGAGCTACCGTCTCCACTTGCTGAAGTACGTGCTTCAGCGTGGCGCTTTCCCCTATGATTTCTTCAAAATTGTGTTCTGTTCGAATCTCATCTTCAAGGTAGAACTTCTCCTCCGCCAGCTTGTCCTTGAGTTCAGCGATTTCCTCAAACGCCAAGGCGTTATCGACGGCGATCGCAACCTGGTTGGCCACTTCGCTGAGCAAATCTAGGTCGCCCTGAGAGAACGCGGACTCCTGGAAACCGCAGATACCTAAGGTTCCAAGGAAGCGTTTCCGGCCAGCAAGCGGCAGCCAGCATCCGGACTTAATTCCGGAATCGAGAAGCAACTGCGTTGCTTTGGACGGGAAATTCTTTATGCTGAGTCGATTGATCAGCAGAGGATGATTCGTCGCTATGGCCCTGCCTGCGGGAGAATCTTCCACAGGGAAGACCGTATCTTCCTGCAGCAGGTTCCCCCCTTTGGGAAAATCGACTGCCCGAAGCCGAATCTGGTTGCTGGAAGGCTCGTGTAAGCAAAGGCTGCAATAATCATGTTGCATTACGCGGCCAATGCATTTCGAAATCTCACGAAAGAGTTCCTTAGCATCTATATGGCTGACGAGAGTATTAGTTATGTCGTGCACGAGTCGCAGCCGTTCGTGTTCCTTAGCCAATTGTTCCTGATAGGTATGCGCCGTCTCGTGTGTCAGATCAACATCCACCGCAACTGCTATTTGCATAGCCAGTTGCTCCATGAACTTCAACTCTGAATCGCTGTACGCATTGACCTGTCGGCTTCCAAAAGAAACCGCTCCATAGGACTGCTTGGCTATGGTCAGCGGAAGCACATAGTAAGTCCTGATACCGCTGTCTCTGAGCATGCGAATATAAGGACCGAATCGGTTTTCATCCGTAAGATCAGGCAGAAGAAGTGGCTTTTGGTTTTGCCATACCCATCCCGCCGGTGAATCTCCTACCGGTAGTTCCAGAGACATGGGAATGATGACGGGAATTAGGGCATTAATATACTTGACTGACATACCGTTTCATGCTAACTTTTAAGCATGGAAAGCCCAAAAACACTTCAGCAGGCCATTCAATACTTCAGCGACTTTGAGAACTGCCAGCGGTTCATGATTGCAAACCGCTGGGCTGACGGCAAGGTGCGCTGCCCGCAGTGCGGCTCTCTCGAAGTGAAGTATCTTCCCAATGCCCGCCTATACAAGTGCTATCAGAATCACCCGCGCCAGAAATTCTCGCTCAAGGTCGGAACCGTTTTCGAGGATTCCCCGATTCCCCTTGAAAAGTGGCTCCCCGCAGTGTGGCTTATCGTGAGCTGCAAGAATGGCATTAGCTCTTATGAAGTAGCCAGCGCCATCGGCGTCACTCAGAAGTCGGCATGGTTCATGATGCACCGGATTCGCAAAGCTATGCACTCCGGTTCTTTCCAAAAGCTAGGCGGCAGCGGCGGCGAGATTGAAGCGGATGAAACTTTCATCGGCGGGAAGGCGCGGAACATGCACTTGAGCAAACGACAGCGCCGGATCACCGGAACTGGCGGCAAGGATAAAACCGCAGTGATGGGAATTCTTGAGCGCGGCGGCGAAGTTCGCACGGTCGTTGTTGGGAGCCGTCGCAAGCAGGTTCTGCAAGGCGAAGTGAAAAAGCATGTGGAAGCGGGAGCCGCGCTGTACACCGACGCGCTGCTCTCCTATGACGGCCTCGCTGGGGACTACGCGCATCAAGTGATTGACCACGCCGCGAAATACGTAGATGGCCGCGTGCATACAAACGGCCTAGAGAATTTCTGGTCGCTCTTGAAGCGCGGCATCTCGGGAACCTACGTCAGCGTGGAACCATTCCACCTGTTCCGCTACTTGGACGAGCAGACCTTCCGCTACAACAACCGGAAAGACATGGACAATGCGGATCGTTTCCAGCTGGCCCTCTCGCAAATTGTTGGGAAGCGTTTGACTTATGCGGAGGTGACTGGCAAGGTGGGAGAAACGGCCTTCTAATCCTTTACGCGGGAAGCGCGGGAAGCGGAAGTCCGCTTAGACTTCCGCGCCTTTGCTCTTTTCTCGGCGTCCAGTTTGGCTTTGATCTCCGAATGGGGAACGGCCAAAAGACGCTTCATAAAATTCGTGAACTGGCCGAAATCGCCCTCAACATTCTTGGCGGAGTGAGTCGGGCGAGTTGGCTTTCGGGACACTCTAGGGCTACCTAGAAAGCAGGGTAGCTGTAGTGTGTGCCGAAAGTCAATCCGTTAGCTGGATACGGGAGCGGGCGCTGAGATCGCACCCGCTCGGGTCTCCGGAAAAGATGTTCGCCATGATGCAAGCGTACATGGATGACAGCGGCTCTCATACCAACAGGTCTCACAACTGCGTAGTCGGCGGTTACTTCGGCGGCGTAAATGAATGGGTAAAATTTGAGCGGCAATGGAAGCCGATTCTAACTGAGTACGCAGTCTCCGAGTTTCATTCCCGTAGATTTTATGCGAGGAACAGCCAAAGGGAACTCGTCGGCGAGTACGCGGGATGGAGCAATCGAAAGCACACTGAATTTCTGGATAAGCTGTTGGGAGTGATCGAATCGCGAAAAATCTATCCCTTTGCGGCGTAATCGGCGAGGAGTGGGAAAAACAGGCGGTTGAACATCGCCGTATCCTCACCGGCGCAACACGCAAGTACCCATGTGGCGCACCATCAAAGCCGATATTCGTAGGATTCATGACGTGTGTGGTACGCGTAACTTCGCACTGCCATCCAGGGGTGAAGGTCAATTTCGTGTTTGACAGCAATCCGCAAACGATGGGATGGGCAACCGTCTGCTATTCCGAAATGAAAAGACTCGCAGCGAATGACCGTTCTTTATCAGCTAGCATGGGCGAGCTTACATTCACTTCTAGCGCAGTCGCTCTTCCACTTCAGGCCGCAGACCTCATCGCGTATGCTGCCCACCAATGGGCTAAGAAAGCGAACGGAAACGAGAATCATCCCGTAGACTCGACCTATATGCGAGCCCTGAAAAACTTCAAATCCAAGGAAGATTTCTGGTTATACGACGCCCGAAGACTCAAGAATCTCAGGAAAGTTTTCGGTGTTCTGGATCTGGCGTAAAGGAGAACTCACAGTGGCGAGGTTCACGGTGGTCGAAGACAGCGAAGGAAACTACAGCCTTCTGAACATTGATCTAATTGGGATGATTAGCGAGATTCGGGACGGCCACTGCCGGATCATATTCAGCCCCACTTTTACGGTTGAAATGAACGGCGAAGGAGCCGACCTGCTCGTAGGTAGCTTGATTGGAGACGCCGAGTTAGTCAATGGCACATCGATGGCCCAAGCGATTGAGAAATTCAAACGATCTAAAGATTCGCTCAAGCCGAAGGTGATTCCGTTCGACGGGTCTGAATCTCAAACGTAGGTCTCTCCGACAATCCCATTTCTGTAATCATAGACTCCGTCGCCCTAATAGCAGCAACGGCCTCCTGCCGACTGACGCCCGAGTTCCTCACCAGTTCAACAATCGAAACCATCAGTTTAAAGGCGAGCGTGTCCTGAATCCCGGTGGCGACCATATCAAAGACAGTTTAACCCTGTCACGGCATCCTCACCCTAGCAGGTTCTGTCAGGCAAGTATATTAATACCTTAAAGAGACCTGAATGGATCCGGCTCCAGTGGTGCGGATTGGAATTCGCTTTCAGGAGAAGGACAGAGGTAGCGTAAGACCTATGGCTCACTTGTTTGATTCGCTCGCGATTCGGGATGTTAGCTTTGCGAACCGTGTGTTTGTCTCACCCATGTGCCAGTACTCGAGCACCAACGGATATGCGAACGACTGGCATTTCTTGCATCTGGGCAGCCGCGCGGTTGGCGGGGCTGGACTCGTGCTTACAGAAGCGACCGCCATTCTCCCGGAGGGTCGCATCAGTCCGCAGGACCTTGGCATCTGGAGTGACGATCAAATCGAGCCGCTGGCTCGAATCGTCCGTTTCATTCACGAGCAAGGCAGCATCGCAGGGATACAACTGGCCCATGCTGGACGCAAAGCCAGTACGTACCGGCCATGGGATGGTCAGGGCACGATTCCTGAAACCAAAGGTGGTTGGAAGAATGTCGTAGCTCCGAGCGCAGGGGCTTTTGCCGATCACTATCCTGTGCCGCAGGCCATCTCCAACGAAGGCATTGGGGCGCTAGTCGCAGCTTTCGCAGCCGCTGCCCGTCGTGCCTGCGAAGCTGGCTTCCGGGTAGTCGAGATTCATGCTGCTCACGGGTACCTGATTCATGAGTTTCTGTCGCCTCTTAGCAATCAACGATCGGATGCCTACGGAGGCTCATTTGAGAACCGCACTCGAATCCTGCGTGAGATTGTTGTTGCCGTTCGACGCTCCTGGCCCGAGCGAGCGCCTCTGTTCATGCGGATTTCGGCCACTGATTGGATCGATGGCGGCTGGGATATTCAGCAGTCGATTGAGCTTGCCCGCCAAGTGAAAGAAATAGGAGTGGACCTGATCGATTGCTCTTCCGGCGGCATTGTGCCTTATGCCAAGGTGCCAGTTGGTCCGGGCTATCAAACGCCGTTTGCCGAACAAATCCGTCGGGAAAGCAGAATCATGGCTGCCGCGGTCGGGATGATCACCTCCCCTGTTCAGGCCGAGCACATCCTCGCTACCGGACAGGCAGACGCGGTCATCATCGGCCGCCAGTTCCTGCGTGATCCGTATTGGCCGTTGCGAGCAGCTCGGGAGCTAGGGCAGGCAATGTCGTGGCCGGTTCAATATATGAGGGCTGCCCCCGAAGGCGCCAAGGCCCGCGTTCCCGTGGATCTTAAGAATCTGAAGTCTTGCTTCGAAGAACAACATGCTGTCCCGGAACGGTGAGTTCGCAGGCCGTCACGAACATGGACACTGAATTACGGCCGACCGTCATTGCCATGCCGGGTCCAGGAGTCGTGATCGTGATGAAAGATCTACCGCTATCGAAAGTCTATCAGTTGCTCGAACCGGGTCCAGTGGTCCTGCTGACGACTGCCAGCAAAGGCCGCGCCAATGTCATGACGATGTCCTGGCACATGGTGGTCGAGTTTGAACCGCCGCTGGTTGCCTGTGTCGTCAGCAGTGCCGATTACAGCTTTGCTGCATTGCGAGCCACAAAAGAGTGCGTGATCGCCATTCCGGCGCTCAAACTGGCACCCAAAGTCGTGGAGGTCGGCAACTGCTCGGGCCGGGAAGTGGAGAAGTTCGAGAGATTCGGTCTGACGCAGGTACGGGCCAAGACTGTGGCACCGCCCCTCGTCGCAGAGTGTTTCGCCAATCTCGAATGCAAGGTGGCCGATACTGGTCTGGTTAAGAAATACAATCTCTTCGTTCTAGAAGTGCTCAAGGCCTGGACTGATCCGGCGCAAAAGCACCCGAAGACGATTCACCATCACGGATACGGCAGGTTCGCTGTGGATGGCGAGATGATCAAGCTGAAGTCGAGAATGCGATAACGGACCCACGTCACGAGAGCTGCGCTTCACGTCCTCCTTGGGCGTGAGCGCCGCCAGGTCGCTCCATGCGTCTTCACGATTTTCCTCTGCTCCAGTTGGCTGATCCGTATCAACGAGCTTCCAGTCGCGCCACGAACTTAGAGCAACATCGCAGGGTCACGAAGTTCAATCCCTACTCGTTCAGCTTTGGGGTGAATCTCCTCTGCTGCGGAGCCGAACGTCAGTTTCTCAAGGTTGCCGAGCCCTTGAGTACCTATGACGATCAGGTCAACATGATTAGAGAATGCGACGGATTTGACAGACTCACCGATGAATCCCTCTTTCAGCCATGTCTGTGTTGCAACATCGCTCAACCGATCGGAAAGAGATTGCAGCAGCTGCTGAGCGTTTTGATGGATTTGCTTGGAGGCAACAGGCATAATTCCCGGTGGCAAGAATTCGTAGGCCTGAGGCCTGATCACGTGCAGCAGGTGGATTTTCGCATGAAAACGGAGTGCGATAACGTGTGCGTAAGTACTGCCAAATCCGATGTCGCGGAGAAGTCGGTGGCAACCAAAATGTTTTTCCAGGCTGTCCGCGTCGCGGCCCCCGCTGTGGTCATTTCGCACCTCCACCAGTCCTCTGCGACCCGGGATAGCCGCCTTTGAACCTCGGAGCCTCCCCGCGATGGTCTATAGTGAACCCCTCTTTGGCAGTTTCTTCATCTGCGTCTTCCGGAAGAAGTTTACGACCGTGCATGCGTTCAAAGAAACGTAAGAACTGGTTCAGGTTTACCCACACAGCGAAGATTCCGTCCGCCGTTGCAAGTGATCACCGGGCTACCTCCTCCGGAAGCTGGTCCTGCGAT
Source organism: Acidobacteriaceae bacterium (assembly GCA_003135495.1). Taxonomy (GTDB): domain Bacteria; phylum Acidobacteriota; class Terriglobia; order Terriglobales; family Acidobacteriaceae; genus Acidiflorens. The sequence continues at coordinate 17,031 of PLBX01000512.1, forward strand.
CAAGTATGCGCATGCACCGCCTTGTTCAAACGCTCCTATGTCTTCACTGCCGAGTGGGAAAGACGATCTGCTCAACAAGGGAGGTCATCATGGGTCCGTTTGCTCTCAATTGCACTCCCTTCTCAACCATCGCCAAGAGTAAGGCTTTCCCGTTCTCATCCACAGAAGTTACGCCTCCCAAGTCCAGGCAAAGCCGCGTGCCGGGTGCGCTATTCGCGGTAGATCTCCAGCATTTCTCTAATTCGGCAACCCACGGTCCTCTTAACTTTCCTTCGGCATGTAGTACGACTGGCTGACCATTGTCAGCGACTGTTATTCGCAACATTGGCAATTCTCCCGCTTGACTGTGTTTGAAGCAGTTTTTTCATCGTGGTCCGATCACGAGACAGTAGAAACGATCTTCTAAGGCTGGAGCACGCCGTTGACCATCTCGAATCTGCCGAAATGAATAAGCAAGATTGTTTAACCTACTTCTCAACAATGGTTTGGGGGAGCGGATTTCCTCAATCGCCACCGCGAAGCGCCAAAGTTTCGATGGTCTGCCGTCACAGTGACGATCTGTCATATTTGTTCTTAGCTGGTCACTTTTTTGCTTGTTGCTGCTTGGCTTGTGATATTCGTCACGTTCTTCTGTGCGACGAAACACGGCAAGTATCGTGGCGCCGGAGTGTCATTAAAGCGTGCTCGTATTCGAGTTCGAGCGTCCCGGAACAGAATGATCGAGTGAGCGAGTTCCGCACGCGAGCAAGTTATATGGCGTTCCTTCCCGCATCCCTGCCTCTCGAAACAGAAGTAGCATCCGTGCTGAAGCGTTATGAAACGCTTCTGGAGGTGGCGGGTTCGACCGTCTCACAGGTGGGCTTGTCTGATCTGTTTCGCGATCTCCTCCAACGTCTCAAGGACGTTGGCAAGTTCGATTTTCTCAATCTCGTGCTGCATGATCCGAACCGGAAAGTCATGCGGATGAATGTATTGCAGGCCCTAATCCCGGTCACGATCCCCAAGTCGCACGAATTGCCAATTGGCGATTCTCCTGCAGGCTGGGTGTGGGAAAACCAGAAGCCATTGCTTCTGCGCAATCTTGCCGATGAAAGCCGCTTCAGTACTTATATTCGAATGATCAGAGAGATCGGCATTAGAACGTACTATGTATTTCCACTGACGACGGCCAAGCAGGCCTATGGGGCAATCTCCTTTGGGGGCCGGCAGGCCAATGCATACAACGATTTGGATTTAAAGTTCATGGAGCAATTGGTTACGCAGATTGCGGTGGCGGTGGATGATCGGCTGACCCATGAAACGCTGCGGGCCTATCAGGATCAATTGGCTGGGGATCACGAACGCCTGCGACTTGTGCACGATATCACCAAGACGCTGGTCAGCCACCTCGATTCCAAGGAACTCTTCTTTCAGATTTCGAAATGCATCGGTCGGGTGGTACGACATGACTATTCCAGCCTCTGTTTGCACGATCCAGCCAGCAACAAATTTCAGTTACGCGCAGTCGACTTTCCTCCAGCTCGATATCTGCTGCGTAAAGCGGTCGTATTCGCTCCAGAAGATTCTCCCGAGGGGAGAGTTTTATCTACGCACAACCCCCTACTGATCAATCGATTAAGTATCGAGCATTTCCCATCCCAAACGACCCAGTCACTTCTCGACGCCGGAATCAAGTCTGGTTGCTGGCTGCCGCTCGCTGGCCGTAACCGGTTTCTGGGAACTCTGAGCGTCTGCAGTTTGCAGGAATCCGCGTTCACGCAGTCTGATTTGGACTTGCTTAGCGAAGTGGCGGATCAGGTGGCGATCGCTGTCGATAACGCTTTGGCATTTCAAGAAATCGCTGAACTAAGGGATAAGCTGGCGCAGGAAAAAGTCTATCTGGAAGATGAGATCCGAACGGAACACAATTTTGAGGACATCATTGGCGAAAGCTCCGCGTTGAAGCGCGTACTGCAGCAGGTGGAGGTCGTAGCTCGAACAGATTCGACGGTAATGATTCTAGGGGAAACGGGAACCGGCAAGGAATTGATTGCCCGTGCCATTCATCACCTCAGCAATCGCCGCGATCGCAGCCTGGTGAAATTAAATTGTGCCGCCATTCCGACGGGATTGGTAGAAAGCGAACTCTTCGGCCATGAGAAGGGAGCATTTACCGGTGCCATCGCACAGAAGATCGGGCGAGTGGAGCTGGCGAACAAGGGCACTCTTTTTCTGGATGAAGTTGGCGATATTCCGCCGGAGCTGCAACCCAAGCTGCTGCGCGTTCTTCAGGAGCAAGAATTCGAGAGGCTGGGGGGCACGCGCACTATCCACGTGGATGCGCGGCTGGTTGTCGCGACAAATCGGGACCTCGATAAGATGGTCGCTCAACGGGAGTTTCGCCAGGACCTGTATTACCGGCTCAACATCTTCCCTATTCAAGTGCCTCCGCTACGGGAGCGGGCTACTGATATCCCTTTGCTGGTCAATTTCTTCGTGAACAAACACGCAAGGCGAATGGGCAAAAGAATCGAGAGAGTTCCGGCCGAGACGATGAGTGCCTTATCCCGCTGGCATTGGCCGGGCAACGTCCGCGAGTTGGAAAACGTTATTGAGCGAGCACTGATTCTCTCCCAGGGAACGGTTCTCCATGTACCGGTCACTCAGTTCAAGGGTTCCCCGGTCTCTACTTCAAGCATGAAGGTGCAAACCTTGGAAGCCTCCGAAAAGGAATTGATCCTGCGCGCGCTTCGCGAAGCAAATGGAGTCATTGCCAGCGCGGCGGGCAAGCTTGGGATGAAACGGACGACCTTGAATTCAAAAATGCATAAACTACATATCTCCCGTAGCGATCTGTTCGCGGCCTGATCGTCATTTTGACCTCATATCGCCGCAAGAATGAGCGTGGTTCAACTCCGGTTCTGTCTCGCCTTCCTAACTCCTTACCTCGCTTGGCATTGCTGACAGTGACGTTCCACAGAGCGTTTGGCTGCTGAAGTGCCAATAGAAGATCACTAGACTGCGGATAGGACAGGAGTCAGTTGTGAAACCAACTTTACAAAACGTGATATGGCAGTCAGCAGAACCTTGGGCAGAAGATCCATTGCCATTCCGGGATCGAGCTGAAGCAGGTCGTTCCTTGGCCGCGAGGCTGATGAAGTATGCCAATCGTCAGAATGTTCGGGTTCTCGCTTTACCTCGCGGCGGTGTACCGGTTGCATTCGAGATAGCCGAAGCGCTCCATGCTCCACTGGACGTATTTTTAGTACGGAAATTGGGAGTGCCCGGTCATGAAGAGTTAGCCATGGGTGCGCTTGCTTCGGGTGGGGTTCGGGTACTCGACCGCAGTGTTATGGAGACCGTCGGGGCGTCTCGTGAAGATATAGACGCGGTCACCGCGAAAGCACAAGGCGAACTGGAACGTCAGGAGCGCGCTTTTCGGCCAGGGCGTCCGGAGCTTGATCTGCACGATCAAATTGTCATCCTTGTGGACGACGGGATCGCGACAGGATCTACGATGCGAGCCGCGATTCTTGCGCTTCGACAACTTCGTACTTCTCGCATTGTGGTTGCAGTTCCGGTGGCTCCGACGACGACTGTCGGTTCGCTGGCTGCGGAAGCGGACGAGGTCGTGTGCCTCCACAACATTCTTCGATTCAGCGCAGTGGGCGTGTACTACCAGGATTTCTCGCAAGTCAGCGACGACCAGGTAAAGGATTTGCTGCTTCGTGCTGTGGCGATTTGGAAGTAAATGAATTGCTTGGAGAACATGAGTCCCGACATTTCATAAGGAGGAAATATGACAAAAAGCAATGTTCAACTTCAGCAGGATGTTCTCCTGGAACTGGAGTACGAGCCAAGCGTCGACGCATCGTCAATTGGCGTTACAGCCAAAGACGGCATCGTCAGCCTCGGCGGTAACGTAAGGAGCTACGCTGAGAAATATGCGGCAGTACACGCAGCCGAAAGAGTTGCAGGAGTAACGGCTGTCGCCGACGAAATGAAAGTTGAATTGCCATCTCTGCATGTGCGCGATGACAAAGACGTCGCCAGTGCCGTTGTTCACGCGTTGCAATGGGACATCTTGGTTCCGACGGAGCGCGTCAAGGTGAAGGTGGATAATGGATGGATCACGCTTGAAGGCGAGGTCGACTTCAAGTATCAGCAGATGGCGGTCGAAAACGCTGTGCGCAACTTGACCGGAGTTAAGGGAGTGACCAACCTGATTCAGATCAAGAGTTCGGGTGTGGTGCCATCGGAAGTCAAAGCGAAGATCGACAATGCCTTACGGCGGGCGGCTGACGTGCATGCCGAGCACATTAAGGTCACTGTCGATAAAGGCAAGGTCATCCTGCATGGAAAAGTCTCTTCCTGGGCAGAACGTAGGGAGGCAGAACGCGCGGCCTGGTCTGCATCCGGAGTGCTTACCGTCGAGGACGATCTCGTCATCGCTGCGTAAGTGAACTACGAGTGATTCGGCAAATCGCGCTCAACCAGGTGGCGGCCGGCTTCCTCGGAAACCGCCACCGTTTTTTTCAACCACTATTTTTATAACCGGGATTCAGCGCTGAACTGTGGTGGGTGCCTAGTTGCGGTCTTCTCTGTTGTGATGGATTGTAAGAATGGCCCGCGGAGACGTTGTTCTTTTATCCTCCGTTATTGTCCTCGAATGACCTCAACGGAACAGTGCGCATGAAGAGCGACCGATTCGGCTACGCTTCCCATCAGCAGGCGATCCCATCCGTGCCTACCGTGAGAACCAAGAACAATCAAATCCGCTCCCCAATTGCTGGCCTCATCGAGAATGAATAATCGGGGTTCGCCGACGGGTGTTGTCTTGCCGCCGGCTACGTTCAAACCCTTGGCGGTCAGCGCCTTTAGCGCGTCTACAACGGCTTCCTCCGAACGTGTGCGCGCCTCCTTCCACACCTGCTCGAGCAGGCTGCTCGGATACTCTGAGCATAGTGGCGCCGCTGTTTGCTGATTCTCGAGAGTCAGAAGTTGCACTACGCTGATAATCCTAACTTCGCTGTTCGCAGGCCACGGGCGATTCGCAACCGAGTAGACAGCCTTCGCAGAACATTCAGAGCCGTCCGTAGCAACCAGGATTTTCATCGCAGGCGAAGGACGCGGATGGACAGAACCGGGCCGTACGATCTCAACCGAGCATGGGGATAAACGAAGCACCGCTTGGGCGACACTGCCCAGGAGAAAGCGTCTCACCGGGTTATGGCCGTGCGAGCCCACCATGACGAGATCAGCGCCCCATTGCTTCGCATATTCCGGAATAGCTTTTCTGGGGAAGCCTACGTGGACTTCCGAGAAGGCCTCACGTCCACACAGAGTTAGCTTGTCTGCCGCACGCTCAACCAGAGATTGCGCCCCATGCTTAGCATCTTCGACGAGTATCGGCACTTTTTGGAAATAGCTCAGATCTACAACACTCATTACACAAAATGCCGTACCCGATGGCCACGGACGGGTTGCCGCCATATTTACGACGAGTTGCGATGCAGGTGAAGAATCAATTGCAAGTAGAATCTTCATATTGTCGACCTCTGACTTTCTTTCTTTGTCCGCCCACAATGTTCCGGCCGCAATCACACATCCGGATTATCATCGTGCTCTAAGCGGTCCTGTGTCCTTGCCTTAAGGACGCAGTTCAATCACCAAACCTAGTTGGATCCAAAATTCCCTGCGGCGAAGAGCAGAATGGAGTTACCCATGCAGCGAACCGCGAAGGCAAAAAGCAGGACCGGCGATATGACGCCGAAGTGACGCTTCATCAAAGGTAATTCAGATACCAAGTCGCCTGATGTCTTTGGACAGACATATAGCAAACAAGAATGCGGCAACCATAACGATACAGGGTCTGAGGCCGAACTTAGGGAACAAGAAGGTGTTCAACAGGAACCCTGTGCCGACCGATATAGTGCTGGCAACTGAGGAGGCGATCAGAAAGTGGGACATTTTGTTGGTCAGACGGCGTCCGATGGCTGCGGGAAGGATGATCAAAGAACCCGTGAGGAGCGAGCCCATGAATCGCAATCCCAACCAGTATGGTCAAACTGAAGAGCAACAGGAAGCAGAGATTGACGCGGCTCACGTTCACTCCTGTCGCAGCCGCCAAGTCGGGCGAGAACAGAGTCAACACGCAGCGCCGAAAAGGCGATCAGGATGCCAGTACTTCCGATGACGATAATTGCAGCTTTGACAGTCTTGGTCATAAGCAGGTTGCCGATCAGCAAGACCCGTCATGATGGTAGCACTAGAGGCGGGAATTGAAAGGATGTAGTTTATGGGGGGAGCGAAAGAATTCTTCACTGCGGCACAAGAAGATAGCGACCGTCGCGCTGAGTTCTCTGCAAAGCGTCTAGGTCTTGAGTGCGCGGTATGCGCGGCTAGGCCATTAGCACACGAGTTCGATTTTTTCTGTGAATACGGCAAATGTCCGAACTGCTCCGAGACGTACGAAAAGCATGTTCATCTGTCATAACTACCTAATAGTCCCCCTTCCACGCTCGGTAGATCACGTAAAACCACGAGCAGATACCGTGGAGAATCATCCAAAGGATTGAGTGGTTAAGTTGAAAAGACAGAACCATCGCCATCGCCGAGCCGAAACCTAATCCGCTAGAAGCTGCTGAACCTTTATCCATCGAATTCCTCTCGCCAACATTTACCCTCGTCCTTCTGGAAGAATTGTTAGTTTCGTTGTTTGTCCTTTTTATGAGCCTCCCAATGCCCCAAAGGATCGTTGCGGGCCCATTCGCGATCCCGCTCTTTCTCGGTGGGGAACCTCTCCTTGAACCTACTACCGATTGACGAGACGCTTAGCCAGATCATGAAAAGTAATCCAGCAATGATGATTAGAAGAGTTGATAGAGTTTCCATACAGCCTCGTCGCCCACCTTCAGCAGCAACGAGCCCGAACCGCAAGTCGGGTCATAAACAGTGGTTGCACTGGTCGTCGCTGCGTCATGGATGCCAATAATTTGCGCGATGACCCGGCTGACTTCGGCCCGAGTGTAGAACTGACCTTTGCTCTTGCCACTCTCGGTGGCGAAGTGCCGCATTAGGTATTCGTAGGCGTCACCAAGGATGTCGTCGCCTTCGGCGCGGTTCTTACTGAAGTCGAGCGACTTGTTTTCAAAGATGGCGATGAGGTTGGTGAGCCTCTCCACCATCTCCTTGCCACTGCCGAGTTTTCCCGGCTCATTGAAGTCCGGCATGTCGGACAGCTTGTTGGCATTGGCCAGCGGGCCGATGATTTTCTTGTTGATCTGATCGCCGATGTCAGGCTTGCCCTTGAGGGCGACCATGTCCTTGAAGCTGGCACCGGGCGGGATGGTGATCGGCGCATACGGCACGCCGGCGTACTTGTCGCTGACGTACTTGATGAATAGCAGGACAAGGACGTAGTCCTTGTATTGGCTGGCGTCCATGCCGCCGCGGAGTTCGTCGCAGCTTGACCAGAGAGAGGAGTAGAGTTCAGATTTCTTGAGAGCCATGCCTCACGTCATCCTGCGATGTAAGCGGGGGAGAAGGCGAATTATCGCACATCAGAGCAGCAAGAGAACTATCGTCAGTCTTGGCACAGTCTGGGCGGACTCAAACACGAAACGTTGATTACTACCTTAAGCCATTTCAGTCATCGCACTCTCTTTCTGGTGTGTGGACTAGGCGATTGTGGGGCCGAGCACGGCTGACAGACGCCCGTTTCTCCAGCTCCCGGCGGGATCGTTCAAGTTCTTCGGCGATGAGTTTTTCGTCCGGAAGGACAGTCTGATACTCGGCGGCGAGCACCTTGTTGGGGAGATTGTCGAGTGCGTAGTGTGCCTCTGCCGCTCCCTTTTCGGTGCACTCCGACTTGCAGGTTCTCGCCAGGCTTCATCCAGTGTTCGCGGTCATAGTTGAGCTAGAGGTGCCACAATCTATTAATTACGGTACAGCCTCAGATCACGGTTTGCGCGTCCTTGAGCCGAGTGTTTTCAGCGCGGGCGGGAGCGGGTAAAACCGAGGATTTTGGTACATCCACCGCGGTTCGCAGGATCAAGCCCCGACCCGGTCCAGATACTCCTTTAGCGCCTGCCGCAGAATGTCTTGATGCGTTCGTAATTTCTCTCCGGTTGCACGCAGGCCGACCAACCGCCTGTACATGGTGCGGTCGATCTTGAGTGTCAATGCTACGGGCTTTTCCTGTGCCGCGACCCGACTGCTTATGCGCGTTGCTCTCTTCTTCTCTGCCATCGGTACCCTGTCCTTCGCACGCCAGTATATCCGCACCGACGTATTTACGTAGTCGTTCCCCGCACTCCACCGCCGTTCCGAAAACGGGGTCGTAATTTCCAATCGGCAACAGTGAAGAATCAANNGTCGTCCCAAAATCGACCGTTTTGTCCGCGCTCAGGTCAGCTCAGCAGCCACTCCAGACAGCACGAACGAACCGTGGAATGGTGAATTCTACTGTTCCTTTGGGCATGGCCAGTCCCGGTCATGGGACGATGCCGTGCAATATGGATTCATAAGCGCCGGTGGGGGACCGTGGTATAGCAGAACCCTGCAACTCCTGAACCCAGGCGACCGTATGTGGGTGAATATACCCGGGCGGCTACGGGTACACGGGCGTCGGCAGGGTGATCGGTCTTGCATCGCCCGCGTCAACCTTCCTGGTGACGACTACCCAAGGTGAAGTTTCAGTGTTTGATGTAGCTAAGGGCGGCAGTTACCACCGGGAGTTTGTAAACGACCCAGAGCGCTGCGAGTACTTNNGTACCTATAAAGTGGCTGCAGACCGTGCCGCTAGAAAAAGCAGTCAAAGAAATTGGCTTTTTCGGAAACCAGAACTCCGTGTGTAAACCCACAACGCCGAAGTGGCGAGCGACTGTGGAAAGGCTAAAAGAGCGATTCCCCGACTACGGGAAGACTTAAGGTTTGCACAAACGGAAATCGTACTGCCGCTAGCCTAGCGCCCGCCCGGGCCCCGCGTATACTTTGTCGAAACAGAGTTTCCCGGGGGCACAATTATGGCAGAGGTCTTCACGGAGGACTACATTGCCAAAATACTTCTGCTGGAAAAGGCTGTCGGCCACAAAGTCTCCTATCGCCTCCTCGACCCATTCCATGTTCATACCGAGAGTGCCGATGGTTACGTCGATATACAGAGAGCAGCCAAGCGAATCGCGGAATTCGTTGGGCTGACAGGACTAACCTTCCTAATCGAGCCAACACGTTTGGCTGAAGGGGTATGTGGCCGAAATCGAGCTTCAATCTGCTGGCACGGAGGTGTTTGTT
>PLBX01000148.1 GCA_003135495.1 Acidobacteriaceae bacterium
AGGGGAGAAGAGAACAGTGGCAATCGCCGCGCGGTCAACTTAGCCAAGGCTGCGGTTTGGCAATTGCATCCGCCAGATCGCGCATAAACTCTGCTGCCCGCGCTCCATCGATTACACGATGGTCGCTGGAAAGAGTTAAGGTCATCATCGGCCGAACACCAGGAATTCCATCCACCGGAACGACCCTTTCAGTGATGGCACCTACGGCGAGAATTGCGGATTGCGGTGGAATAATGATCGCCGTAAAAGAATCGACACCGAACATGCCCAGATTGCTGATGGTGAACGTACCCCCTGTGAGATCGGTGGGACGCAATTTCCCGCTGCGCGCGCGTTCTGTAAGGTCGCGGCGTCGCGTTGCGATTTCGCCGAGAGTTGCTGCGTTTGCTTTCGAGATCACCGGTGCCACGACGCCGTCTTCAACGGCCATCGCTAGTCCAACATTGATATCGGAGTTCGTTTTCACGCCTGCGCTGCCCCAACTGGAGTTAACCCGCGGATGCTTTTTTAGAATGCGGCCGACGAGAGCTACCAACAAATCACTGTGGGTGAGTTTCACGCCATGCGATTTCTCTATCTCTGGTCCGAACTTTTGTCGCGCTTCGTTCACAGCGCCTGCGTCAACGTCGCGCGTCACAAAGAAATGAGGGACCGTGGTCCAACTTTGTGTAGTACGCTCCGCCATGAGGCGGGCAATTGGGCTATCGCTTGAGGCTGATGCCGAAGACGGCGCCGTGGCCTTCGATTGCGCCGCCGCGATAATGTCGGAGGCGAGGATTTCTCCGCCGGGACCGGAGCCCCGAACGTCGGCGAGATTAACGCCGCGCTCGCTGGCAAGGCGCCGCGCTTTGGGTGAAATTTTCGCGGACTGCGCGGAAGTTTGCGCTGACGCCTCGGGCTGGCTTGCGGCCAATATTGATGTCGGAGCGGCGGCCGTCGATTTTCTACCCGAGACAGAGGCGATCTCGTCAGTTGGAGGAGCCTCGCCCGGGCTTACGATCCACGCGATGGTTTGGCCAACCGGGACCTCGGTTCCCGCCTGAACTTTGATTCCAGCGAGAACTCCGTTCGCGGGGGACTCGATTTCCATTACAGCTTTGTCGGTTTCGACTTCGAGTAGAGGCTCGCCTTTCGTGACCGACTCACCTTCTTTTTTCAACCAGGAGATGAGTTTGCCGGTTTCCTGGGCCATTTCTAATGCGGGCATGACGACGCTTATTGCCATAGGGTAGAAAAACTCTGTGCTCGATTCGAAATTGGTAGGGACGTGCCAAGCTGCGCTTGGCTTGGACGGCGAGGGCGCCCGTCCCTACACTTTTTGTTAACTCAATGCTCTTTTAGTCGCCTACGCCTACTCGTTCGTGTTTGGAGCTCGCTTCGATCATCTCTCGAATGCGTGGGCTTGCTTTCTTGGAATCCGTTTCGCGAATCGCCGGAAGCGGGCCATCGACGGTGAAATAATGCCGTCCTGCGACCAGCAACTCTTCTGCCGGAAAACGCGTGATGACTTCGTGCCCCGTTTCGGTGACTACTATTTCTTCTTCGATGCGAGCGGCGCTCCAGCCGTCGGTCGAAGGCCAGAAGGTTTCGAGCGCGAATACCATGCCCGGTTTGATTTCGCAGGAATGTTCAAGGGATACCAGGCGGCTGATGACGGGCTTCTCCCAGATGGCCAGGCCGATGCCATGACCATATTGCAGCGCGAAAGCGGCTTCTTCGTTGGGGAAACCGAACTCCTGCGCCTTCGGCCATACAGCCGCAATTTCGGCTGTGGTGCGCCCTGGACGAACGAGTTCAATCGCGGCATCGAGATATTCGCGGCAGCGCTTGTAGGCATCGTTCATGGCGTGTGAGGCGTAGCCGATGGTGAAGCATCGGTAATAGCAGGTGCGGTAGCCCATGTAGGAGTGGAGGATGTCGTAGTAGACGGGGTCTCCGGGACGCAATACGCGATCGGAAAAAACATGCGGNNGGATTGCAGCGCTCGCCGGAAATTGCGTTTACTGCTTCGACGTATTCCGAACCCATATCGTAGAGAACTTTGCTCACGAGACCCACGGCCTGATTTTCGCTCATGCCCGGCTTCATGGCGCGATAGAGTTCATCGTAAGCGGCGTCGACCATCATGGCGGAGTGGTTGAGCAAACTTATTTCATCGCGCGTTTTGATCAGGCGCGCTTCGGACATCAACGCTTGCCCGTCGACGACTTTGATTCCTTCTTTTTGCAGCGCGAATAAGACGGGCAACTCGATGATGTCGACGCCAACTGGCTCTTTGTGCAGACCGCGCATTTCGAGCTCGATGCGAATTTTCTTGGCCACATCTTCAGCGCGTCCCATCTCCGGCGTCATGGCTCCGCGCAGGACGGAGATTCCGGCACGGGAGCGCTCGCCTAGCCATGGGCAATGAAGCTGATGATGCTTTGCGGCCGATCCGAAATCCCAAAGGATCGGCTCATCGTTTTGCGGAAGAAGTGTGAAACGATTCGCCTTATCCTGCGCCCATGTGCCGATGTGGGTCGCGGTGATGTAACGGACATTGTTCATGTCGAAACAAAGGAGCGCGCCCATCTCTGACTTTTTCAGCAGATCCTTCGCGCGGGCGAGGCGTTCGCGGCGCAGGCGCTCGAAGTCAATACGCTGTTCCCAATCCACTGCCATCGATCCGTATGTGGGTAATGCCATAAAAATCTCCTTTGTTGGGAGGTCAGAAGTTAGAGGTCAGATTGCAGAGGTAAAAAACTACGTCGAACTGATACTCACTCCTGCAATTTGACCTTTAACCTCTGACCTCACTCTAGCGGCCGCAGAGTTTGCGGGCGGCCTCGAACACGGTTTGCTCGGTCGGCACGGTTAAATCTTCCAATGGCGGCGAAAATGGAATCGGAACATGCATCGCGCCCATGCGTTTGACCGGCGCGTCCAAATCGTAAAATGCTCCAGTGGCAATCACCGACGCAAGTTCAGCGGTCACGCCGTAACGTTCATAACCTTCGTCGAGAATGATGGCCCGCGACGTTTTCTTGACCGAGTCAATTAAAGCTTTCTCGTCGAGTGGCCACATTGTGCGCGGGTCAACCACTTCGGCGCTGATCCCGATTTCTTCCAGCATCGCCGCCGCGCCTAACGCAACTTGCACCATGCTGCTGGTGGCGATCAGACTGATGTCCTCACCTACTCGTTTTATATCGGCGACCCCTAGAGGAATGGTGTAATCCCCTTCGGGCACCGAGCCTTTCATCTTGTACATCATTTTGTCTTCGAAGAAGACAACAGGATTTTCGTCGCGTATCGCGGCTTTCAGCAGCCCCTTCGCGTCGTAGGGAGTCGATGGCAATACAACTTTCAATCCGGGAACATGGCAGTACCACGCGTGCAGTGATTGCGAATGCTGCGCGGCTGAGCGGCGCGTCGCGCCCATAGTGGTGCGCATAACCATCGGAACTTTCCACTTTCCCCCTGACATGTAATGAACTTTCGCAGCCTGGTTGACCATCTGATCCATGGTAAGGGTAATGAAGTCACCGAACATGATGTCGACCACCGGTCGCATGCCGGTCATGGCCGCACCGACCGCCAGACCTGTGAAGCCGGCTTCCGAGATCGGAGTGTCGAGAACACGGTCTTTACCGAATTCTTCTAACAAGCCGGAGAGAACTTTGAAGGGCGTGCCCGCCTCTGCGACATCTTCGCCCATAATGCAGACGGTGGAATCACGTCGCATTTCTTCGGCGAGAGCTTCCTTAATCGCTTGCGCGAAGGTCAATTCACGGACTTTTTGCCCGCCCATAACCGTCTCAGGCATACACGTCCTCTTCCACTTCGCTGGCATTTGGATAGGGCGCCGCCACCGCGAATTCAACTGCTTTCTTCATCTCCGATTCGAGTTCCTGTTGCACGCGCCCTAGTGCTGGCGCATCAGCGTGTTTCTGTTCGATTAACCACTTTCCCATGTTGAGGATTGGATCCCGTTCTGTCTTCCACATATGCTCTTCTTGTTTGGAGCGATAGTATTCGCGGTTGATGTCGCCGACGTGATGCCCGTGATAGCGATAGGTGTTGCAGAGTAAAAATGAAGGGCCGCCGCCGCTTCGGGCTCGATCCACAAGGCGCTGCGCAGTCTGGTGGACGGCGCGAACATCCTGCCCGTCGACACTCACCGCTTCCAGACCAAAGGCCTGCGCTCGCATCAATACATCTCCGGCAGTGCATTCCGAGTAGTGCGTGTATTCTGTGTAGAGATTGTTTTCGCACACGTAAATCACGGGAAGCTTGAACAGTTGGGCAAGGTTCATCTCTTCGTAAAGAACTCCTTGGCCGAGCGCGCCTTCTCCAAAAAAACATACGGCCACGCGCCCGTTGCCCAAACGGTTTGCCGAAAACGCCGCTCCGGTTGCGATACCGGCGCTCCCGCAGACGATCGCATTGGCTCCCAGGTTGCCGGTGGCCGGGTCTGCAATGTGCATGGAGCCGCCTTTGCCCTTGCAGTACCCGGCCTTTTTGCCCAGCAGCTCGGCGAACATTTGATCCGGGGAGGCGCCCTTCGCCAAACAATGTCCATGACCGCGATGCGTGCTAGTGATGTAGTCAGTGCGCTCCAGCGCTTCGCACACACCGACGGCGATGGCTTCTTCGCCAATATACAGATGGGCCAACCCCGGCATTAATGCGCGGGTATAAAGTTCGTTGACCTGCCCTTCAAACTCGCGGATGGCGACCATCTGCCGGTACATGCGCAGCCAGAGAGCGACTTCCTGTGAAGTTGTGGGCTGAGTTGCGGTAGTCATTGATTAACTCGCATCGAACAATCTGACCTCTGAATTCTGACCTCTACCTTTACTTCTGGATTCCAGACATGCGGGCGAGCACGTCGAAGACGACTGCGAAATCCTGCTTCTCCCAGCCCATGCCCCGCGCTGCAGTCAGAAATTCATTACTGACGGCCGTTGTGGGCAGCGGAACATTCAGTTTGCGGCCCAACTCCATCGCCAGCAGCATATCCTTCTGCATCATGTTGCAATCGAACCAGGCTTCTTCAGGCTGCTGCAGAACAAACGGCCCGCGATACACAATCATCGGGGATGCAATCGCGCTGTGAACCATAACGTCCACGGCCACATCGCGAGCGATTCCGCTCTTTTCGGCGAGCAGCACGCCTTCACAGAAGCCCATCATCTGCACCGCCAGTTGCAGGTTCAAAGCGATCTTCATCGACAGGGCGACGCCGTTGTCCCCGACGTGTGTGACTTTCGGGCCAACATCGTCGAGTAGTGGCTTCAGCCGATTAAAAGTTTCTTTGCGCCCACCGACCATCACCGACAATTTTCCTTGCTGCAGCGTTATGACGCTTCCCGATACCGGGGCGTCGATCATGTCCGCGCCCTTCTCGCGAACTTTCGCCGCCAAAGCGCGGCTGACCTCAGGACTCACCGTGCTCATGTCGATGTGAAACTTGCCGGCGCTGAGACCTGCGAGTAATCCGTCGGGTCCATCGGTTACAGCGGCGAGCGCGGCGGCATTCGTCACCATCGTGAATGTCACATCAGAGGCGGCGGCAACAGCTTTCGGCGACTCGGCAAATTTCATGCCTTTGTCGATCAACCACTGCGCTTTGGATCGCGTCCGGTTGTAGCCGGTTACACTATGGCCTTTTTCGAGAAAACGGGCCACCATGTTGCCGCCCATCACACCGAGACCGATAAAGCCGAGTTTGGCCATCGATAATTCCCTTCCGTTATAAGTTGGGTTTGGCGTCCGAATTAAGCATCAAGCCGCTTCCGGTTGGAGTCGATGAATCCTCCAGCACCTGCAGCAGATGAGCGCGCATTGCGGCGCGCGCCGCTTCTGGATCGCGCTGCTGAACCGCTGCCAGAATTCGTTTGTGATGGAATTGCCCGCGCTCCGGTCCACGTTCAACGTTAAAAATGCGGCTACGCTGCTCGCGCAATAGGCCCACAATGGAATCGAGCAAGGAAAGTATCAGCGGATTTCCGGCCGCTTCCGCCAGCGCCAAGTGGAAATCAAGATCCGCCTCGACGTAAGCATCGGGATCTCGAAGGCTCCGATCCATCGTCGCCACTGCTTCGCTCATCGTAACCAGCAACTGATCTTCAATCTTCTGGGCGGCCAACGCCGCAATGTCGGGTTCCAGAACCAACCGCAGTTCGGCAAGATGCGCTGAGCCTTCCTGCTTGTTGATGCGAATCATTAAATCGAGCGACTGGCGGATAGCCTGCGATGTCCCATTGGTCACAAAGGTACCGCGGCCGGAATAGGCTTCAACCAAGCCCTTTTCCCGCAAGGTCTTTACCGCCTCGCGCACCGCAGTTCGACTCACTCCAAAACGCTGCGCAAGGTCGCGCTCCGCCGGCAGTTGATCTCCGGGCTTGAGCTGACCTTTCAGGATGGAATCCTCTACCTGCTGCACGATTTGTTCAAAGAGGCGAGAGGTCTTGACCGTGCGATACATGGGTTTCAGAGCAAGGGAATCGATTACTTCGTTCGACATTAAGCCTGCAATCCCGACGCTATTTCTCATGACGGTCCAGTGGTCCAACCACTATACCGCAATAGGATAAGTTTCGTCGAATACTTCTGCGATGATCGGCCCGATTACTGAATCCATACCGTCTTGATGTTCATAAATTCGCGGATGCCGTGCTCAGAAAGCTCGCGCCCATGGCCCGAGTACTTTACCCCGCCGAAGGGCAAACGAGGATCGGAGGCGACCATTTTGTTTAAGAACACCATGCCGGCATCGAGTTCATTGATGAAGCGCTCAGTCTCCGCCGGATCGTTCGTCCAGGCGCTGGCACCCAGCCCGAAGCGGCTATCATTCGCAATGTGGATGGCCTGGTCAATGTCCTTTACCCGAAAAATGGACGCGACCGGACCAAAAAATTCTTCTTTATAAGCGGGCGAAGTCTTCGGTATGTCGGTCAAAACGGTCGGAGCATAGAAGTTCCCAGGACGCTTCAAAGGATGGCCCCCGGTCAAAACGCGCGCGCCTGCGGCAACGGTCTTTTTCACATCGGCGTCCAGCGAGGTGACGGCGTCCGCGTTGGCTAATGGACCGAGCTGCGTGCTGTCATCCATGGGATCGCCCACGCGCAGATCTTTCATCTGTTTCACGAACCTTCGCTCGAATTCGTCGGCAATTTTCTC
This sequence comes from Acidobacteriaceae bacterium, assembly GCA_003135495.1. Taxonomy (GTDB): domain Bacteria; phylum Acidobacteriota; class Terriglobia; order Terriglobales; family Acidobacteriaceae; genus Acidiflorens. Next base: position 7,165 of record PLBX01000148.1, read on the forward strand.
CGACACGATGAAGCGCTTAGCCGCAATGCACGACTGGCCATTGTTTTGAACGCGCGCATCCACGGCCGTGGACACAGCAGCATCGAGATCCGCGCTCGGCATGACAATAAACGGGTCACTGCCTCCGAGTTCAAGCACAACTTTTTTAATGCGCTTGGCGGCGGAGATTCCCACTTGAATTCCAGCGCCTTCGCTTCCGGTTAAGGTCGCTGCTACTACTCGAGGGTCGTTTAAAATGCCGTCCACTGGGCCGGAACCGATTAGCAGCGTCTGAAAAACACCTTCGGCAAAACCAGCGCGGCGCACGATGTCCTCAATTTTCAATGCACATTGGGGGACGTTGGAAGCATGTTTCAGCAATCCCACATTTCCCGCCATCAACGCCGGCGCAACAAAGCGAAATACCTGCCAGAAGGGAAAATTCCAAGGCATGATGGCCAGGATCGGTCCGATCGGCAGATAGCGAATAAAGCTGCGCTTTGCCCCAGTCTCAATCACCTCATCGGCGAGAAACTTCTCAGCGTTCTCCGCATAGAACCGGCAACCGGTCGCGCATTTCAGAGCTTCCGCGATGGCAGCCTTGAGAGGCTTGCCCATCTCCAACGTCATCAAGCGGGCGCATTCGTCCTTTTCCGCTTCCAGAATCTCCGCCACCTGCATCATTTTTTTCGCCCGGTCGGCGAACGAAGTCTTGCGATGCTTGCGGAACGCCGAAGCTGCAAGCCGCAACTTCTCCTCGATTTGCGCGTCGGTGAGCGGCTCGAAGCTTTTGACCAGTTCGCCGGTTGAGGGATTAATCGTTGCGATTGCCATGATGCTAGGTTTTCTCCTGGAGCGAATGCTAATTGTCCGGCCTCAACCCGCGACCTCGGGTGGAAAAGCTGTATTATGGTCGAACCACAATACTACTTGACGGGTAGGCCGCGTCAAGGCTATACCTTCAAATCGCCCGCTATTTCATTTTAGTCTCGCATTCAAGGATTGAAAACCGGTCGCGAACTGCTGTCCCAACTGTTGCACACCTCAATGATGAGGATTTGGAGGTCGTATGCATTCTCCGTTGAATGGCATTCGGGCACTCGCCCTTGCCGGCATGCTACTCGCTCTTGGCCTTCCTTTATTTTCGCAAACCACCTCCGGCCGAATCCTGGGAACGGTTAGCGATCAGTCGGGAGCTGGCGTAGCCGGAGCTACCGTCATCATCACCGATGTGCAGCGCGACACGAAAAGAACCGTGACCTCCGACGCCTCCGGAGACTATGCCGCGCCCGAACTGCAGCCCGGAGTGTATAAAATTCGCGCCGAAGCCAAGGGTTTCAAAGCGGTCGAGCGCCCAAATATCGTGGTAGAAGTTGCGCAAGACTTGCGCGTCGATATCGCCCTCCCCACAGGACAGATTTCCGAGACAGTGGTGGTTACGGATGAAGTACCCCTGGTAAACAGTACCTCCGCTACTTTGGGCGGCACGCTGAGCAATGCGGAGATCAATGATTTGCCGCTGAATGGGCGCAACTACGAGAACCTGCTTCAATTGCGTCCTGGTGTAGTGCGATATCCGGGCGGCGGATTCTCGACCACGAGCACCAACGGGCTGCGCGCCGAAGACAACGCCTACTTCATAGAAGGCTTATTCAACAGCGAGCCTTATTCCGGCCAAGCGATTATTAATGGCGCAGGCATTGCTGGCGATTCAGCGACCATTCTGCCGATTGACTCGATCCAGGAATTCAACGTGGAAGAACTGGCTCCGGCGGAGTTCGGATGGAAGCCGGGAGCAGTGGTTAACGTTGGCCTGAAGGCGGGCACCAACCAGATCCACGGCACCGCGTTCGCGTTCGGACGTGACGGCGTGATGGATGCCCGCAACTTTTTCAATACCGCACCCAACGCGAAGCTCCCGAGAGCTCTGGAACAATATGGCGGAAGCGTGGGTGGACCGATCATCAAAGACAAAGTCTTTTTCTTCGGCGCCTATGAAGGGCAGATGTATGACGTCGGAAATTCTTTTGGCGGGGTCACAGTCCCAACCACCGCAACGCTGCCGGCCGCCGGAAATTGTGTATATCTCACAACCGGCAACTGCGCGAACAGCATCACCGACGTTGTAGCGGATCTTCAGGCGGGAGAGGTCGCGGTTAGCCCTGCCAGTTTGAATATTGCCGGTTGCGCGCTCGCCGGCGGCGCAGTTACGTGCAACGGAACCGGCTTCCCGCTTAACACCAGTCAGAGCACCACCGTCTCCAATGGATTTCCCAACGACGTAAAGGTTTACAACGCGATCGGAAAAGTTGACGTCAATCTGAGCCAGAATAGTCGCTTGAGCGGCATGTACTTCTTCGGCAACAACACCGGTACCGTCGAAGACTTTCCCGAACTACAGTCCAAGTGGCGATCTGACATTCATACTCGCGCCCAGGTTGTCGGCGGAAGCTGGGTGTGGACGCCATCGCCGCTTTGGGTCAACGAAGCCCGCGTCGGATATAGCCGTCTTTACCAGCCAACTTTGCCCGGCGATCTCAATACACCCGCGTCTGCCTACGGATTAGACACTGGCGTCTCGGGTCCCTTCACCGGAGGCTTGCCGCGCATCGGATTTGGTGGTGTTTTCACTGGCCTTGGCGCCTTCAAGTGGCCGAAGTTTCAAGGCCCGGACTCAGTCACGCAATTTGTAGATCACATCTCCTACACGGCCGGGAATCATTCCATTAAGTTCGGCGGCGACATGCACCGCAATCAAGTGACGAACGCAGCCTACGGCAATGCTCGAGGCAGCGTTACGTTCCTCGGCGGAGTCCTGTCAGGCTCTTCCACCCCGCTGGAAGATTTCTTCGCGGGCTTGCCCTTTAAATCATCAGTCGAAGTCGGCAATCCGACGTTGCAACTTCATAACTGGGCCTTTGGCCTCTTTGCGCAAGACGACTGGCGCGCTACTAAGCGCCTCACCTTGAACTTTGGGCTGCGATACGAGTACAGCACCGTGGTGCAGGAAGCCCACAATCTGCTCGGCAACTTTGATCCGAACGTCGGCTTGGTACAGGTGAACACCGGAACCAATCGAATCAGCAGCCTCTACAAACCCGATCCCACGAATTTCGCTCCTCGTTTCGGCTTTGCCTGGGACACCAACGGCAAAGGTTCGACAGTAGTTCGCGGCGGCGTTGGCATGGTTTATGAGACCATCAACTGGCAATCCTTTATTGCCTTCAACAACGCCTTCGGTCCCGGCAGCGTTCCGACGGGAGGTCTCTTCAATGGAGCCCAGATCGACCCAGGTGGGACGATCACGACCGGGAACATCACCGTCAAGAATTTTTTGAACCCAGTTCCATGGGATACTCCCGGCGTTCCGCTTTATGGCACCCCGGTCGTCGATTGCACTCCGCCAAATCCTTGTCCCGTCATGACCGTCAGCCGAAACATGTCTACGCCTTACGTGTGGAACTGGTCGCTCAGCGTGCAACATGCCTTCACTCCAAACCTGACGCTGGAAATGGCCTACGTCGGAAACCACGGTGCAAATTTAACCGGTATTCGCGATATCAACCAGCCGCCGGTAGGTTCGGGATGGCCTGCCGCGAACGTGGCTGCGTGTACGTCCGATGCCCTAGTGAAGGGTTTTTACGACACTGTCAATAACGCGAATTGCCAAACTGCGCCCGAGGTTGGACCTTACAACACGAAGTTCCCATATCTCAGCAACATCTTCCAGATGGCAAATGTTTATCGCTCGAATTACGACGGCCTGCAGGTAACTTTGAACTCGCGCAATTACCACGGCCTGAGCATGGTCGCTGGTTACACTTACTCGCACTCTCTCGATGACGTGGGCGCAAACTGGGATTTCGGCTACGGATCGGGACTTCCGCAGAACGCCTATAACCCTGGCGGCGAGTATGCTAACAGCGACTTCGATGTCCGCCATCGTCTGACTGTTTCTCTTAGCTACGCCATTCCCGGCAAAAAAGGTTACGGGCAGGCCTTGGAAGGGTGGGAGTTGAACTCCATCGTCACGCTGCAGAGCCCGCAACATTGGGGTCCGATGGATGAAGGCACGGACGCGGCCGGTATCGGTCCTCTACCGGTCAGTCCCCCGGCGCAGAGCCCGATACGATGGGACTTCTTTGGCGATCCGAACGATTTCAAATCGGGGCCCAGCGGGATACCGTTCTTTGCAGGGAACAATAGTCCGACCAATCCGACTAACAACGCCGCTTGTAACGCAAAGGCCCTGGCTCTGGACGGTGGAAATCCCGGCGCCGCGACCGAATCGTTGGCCTTCCACGGCTGTTATCAAAAGGGCGCCTCGATCATGATTCCCCCGCCCTTGGGCAGCTTTGGAACCGTGAGCCGCAATGCTTTTCCTGACTCAGGTTTCAAAAACGTGGATTTTTCTGTGGCCAAAAACTTCCATTTCGGCGAGCGCCTCCATGCTCAATTCCGCGCGGAGTTCTTCAACATTTTCAATCATCCGAATTTGGCCAATCCGTACGGCGGGCAGAACGGGTTCGGCTTTAACGATCCGTCGGTTCAGCCCTTTGGTTGCGGATGCGCCACTCCTGACGTTGCTGCTGCGAACCCTGTGATCGGTTCGGGCGGTAGTCGCGCGGTACAACTTGGTCTAAAGCTTATTTTTTAGGTAGGTGTACCTCCCCTGAACGGGGCCGGTTCTCCCACCGGCCCCGTATTTTTTTCGATTGGAAAGGAAACAAATCTCGTGTTAACTCAGCTACAACACCACCGCGCTTGCCCAAGAAAATCATCGCCCATTTCATTCGCAGTATCGGTGACACTTCTCTTCTTCGTTAGCTTGTCGCTCAGCCTGCCGTGCTTCTCACAGGAGAAGTCCGAACGCACTATTGAGGAAATCAAGACTGAAGCAGTGCGCCGCGCCCAAGTGGGACAGTATCCGCTTATCGGGCTGGATCCCGCCGACATTCAGGAAGCGGTGAAGTCGATCCACACGCGAGATAAGGATGAATGGGCGGCCGCTTTCATGGGGGTGGCCGATCGTTACATGCATGAGGCCAAGTCATTGGAGAAGACTGATCCCGCAAAAGCGAATGCCGACTACATTCGTGCGTGGCGGCTTTATTCCTTTGGACGCTGGCCGGTTCCCGCTTCCCCCGGCAAACAGCGCTCCTATGAGAAAGCCCTCGAGGCGTATCTGGCGCATGCCCGGTTCCTCGATCCTCCGCTGGAGATCGTGAAGATTCCATTTGAAGGAAAAGAAATTGTCGGCTATCTGCGCCTGCCGAAAAATGCAAATGGCCCCGTGCCGCTCGTTCTCGCGGTGAACGGCCTCGATAGCCGCAAGGAAGATTTGACCGAGAGCTTTAGCGCGATTCTGCCCTTCGGCATCGGCTATTTGGCGGTAGACGGCCCAGGCACCGGACAGAATCCGATCAAGGTCAGTGAAAATGCCGACCGCATGCTTTCCCGCGTGCTCGATTACATTGCTACTCGCCCAGAGATCGACAAGACCCGCGTCGCCATGCACGGTGTGAGTTGGGGCGCCTACTGGGCGGCGAAGATGGCGATCGTAGAGCGCGCACGGTTGAAAGGCGCGAGCGCCCAATCCCCTCCGACGGACACATTTTTTCAAAAAGAATTTCTGATGAATTCGCTCCTAGGCAATCGCGAATATCTCTTCGATCAGATTCCCGCGCTGATGGCGATCTTCGACAACGTGCACACCATCGACGAAATGGCGGAAGTACTGCCAAAAATGTCGCTAGTCAAACAAGGGCTGCTCGGCAAGCCGATGGCGCCCATGCTTATTCTTGCCGGAGTGAAAGACACCCAGGTTCCAATCTCTGACATTTACCTGTTGATGAGTAAAGGCGACGTGCCGAAGACGGCATGGGTCAATCCAGAAGGCGGCCACCTTGGACGGCAAGTCGGCGTCTGGCCCGATCCACGGATTTTCAAAGAGGTCATCATTCCGTGGTTAGTGCACACGCTCGAACCCGAACACGCAAAGTAATCTTGACGATGGAGCGACGGGCGTCCTC
>PLBX01000074.1 GCA_003135495.1 Acidobacteriaceae bacterium
AACAACATTCTGTTTCCGCGCGCGATTGCGATGGAGAAGGCGCAGTAACCGGAGCACGAACCTGTTTCGCACGATAGGGCGTCTCCCACGCAGAATAAGGAGTGCGACATCCTGTTGAGCTGGACGCGAGAAATCCACAGGAACCAAAACCGGGTCCAAAAGTTGAAAACAAATGAACGAGACAAGTGATGNNGGTGCCTGGGGTCTGCTGCTTGTTCCTCTGTTCACCGGAGTTGTCGCGGGGTTTGCTTCAGGGCATCGGATCTGGCCGTTGCTGATGTTCACGATAGCCGCTCTGTCTTTGTTTTGGCTGAGGACACCGGTCGAGAGCCTCAGCGGCACGGGTCCACTAAAAGCCAACACTGAAGAAGAACGATGGACGGCTCTCGTTGCTTCTGTCTTCTTGGCCGCAGTAGCGACCGCTTGTCTGACCGGGTTGATGTGGAGAGGACGAGACTTACGGTTGCTCTTCCTCGGAGCGGCAGCAGCGTTTGCGGTGGTGGTCCAGACCGCGCTTCAAAGGCTGGGTCGGAGAGCGCGAATGGCGGCTCAGTTGGTGGGTGCAATTGGTCTCACCTGCACTGCTCCGGCTGCTTACTACATTGGCACCGGACGGCTAGATGAGCGCGCCTTCATTTTATGGGCGGCCAACTGGATCTTCGCAGGCAACCAGATTCATTTCGTTCAACTACGGATCCATTCTGTTCGTGCCGCTACCTTTTCTCAGAAATTTGCTCTGGGGAGCGCCTTCTTTCTGGCCCAGCCGGTCTTTTTGGCATCTTTGGTCATCGCATCGTTCTGGCGTGTGCTCCCTCCCTTGTTGATTGTCGCTTTTGTTCCCGCGCTCGTTCGAGGAACGGTGTGGTTTTTTCAAAAACCGGAACCCCTGGATGTCAGGAGCCTCGGCTGGTCCGAGATGAAGCATGGAGTGGTATTTGGAGTTCTGCTTGCGGTTGCTTTCATCTATTCGTAAATCATGCCTCAAATGCCGAACGGTTCTGATGAAATTGGCACCTTCCTGATCTGAAGCCGGAAAGCACCGCAGAGACACGCGAAGAGATCGTTACCCTGTCTGAGGATTACAATTCGCACATGGCCCTGGTGGAGAGGAGCGAAAAGGAGAATCCGCAATCGGAGCAGAGTAAGCATCTGTTGCTCGGCACCGTATCTTTTACGGTTTGCTTCGCGGCATGGGGCCTCATCAGCGCCTTCGCCCCGCATTTTCGCCAACAGTTTCACCTCTCCGCCACACAGACGGCTTTCCTGGTCGCAGTCCCAGTTCTGCTGGGTGCACTGGCGCGCATTCCTATAGGAATGCTGGCGGATCGCTTCGGGGGCCGTGCTGTTTTCGCAGTTCTGATGTTCTTCGTCGCAGTCCCAGTGGCTTTAGTTCCGGCCGCCACCAGCTATCGGAACTTGCTCATCGTCGGATTCCTTCTTGGAATGGCGGGTTCGTCATTTGCTGTTGGTGTCGGTTACGTCTCGCGCTGGTTTTCCATGGAGAGCCAGGGGGGCGCGCTCGGTGTATACGGTCTGGGGAATATCGGCCAGTCGGCGGCGGTCTTCTTGGGGCCTGTAGTAGCCGCCGCATATGGATTTCGCGCGGTCTATTGGGGAATGTCCGTCATCCTGCTGGTTTGGGCGGGTGTGTTCCTCATCTTTGCTCAAAACGCGCCGCAAACGGCCCGGCCGAAGGGGCTTTCAGAGATGCTCGGCGTATTCGCACGCGAGCCTCTTGCGTGGGCCTTGGCCGCGCTCTATTTCCTGACCTTTGGTGGATTCGTCGCCTTCTCGATTTATCTGCCAACGTTGCTGCGCGATCAATTTGGCCTCCGGCCTGCCGACGCCGGTTTCCGAACAGCGGGATTCGTGGTGCTCGCCACTCTATGCCGACCCCTGGGTGGATGGCTGTCTGACAGAATTGGCGGCTCGCGAGTTCTTTCGTGGATTTTGCCGGCGGTGGCTGCTTTCGGATTGTTGCTCGGCGTGCAATCGATGCTGCCGTTCACGGTTGGCGCGCTCGGATGCGCCGCCCTGCTCGGCATCGGAAACGGCGCAGTGTTTCAGCTTGTACCTCGATATTTTCCAACTCAGAGAGCCACCGTCACAGGACTGGTAGGCGCAATGGGTGGGATGGGTGGCTTTTTTCCGCCTTTGCTTCTAGGCATGTTTCGTGACCGGCTCGGAGTGGTTTGGCCGGGATTCCTTCTATTGTCCGCAATCGCCTGCCTTCTCTGGTGGCTGAATGGCCGGGTGTTTTTGCCGCGGGAAGAAGCGCTTGCAGCGAAGCTTCCTCCAACTCTGACGCGCACAGCGGACAAAGTCCGGGCGGGGGCTTGGGCCACGTTGTTGACCGGTGTGCTGATCGCCGCCATCGTGCTGGGCTCACGCAATCTGCAGAACTTCGATCCGGGATTGGTGATCTACACGTTCGCAATTATTTTCGCGACCTGGGGTGTGATTTACCACTACTCCGTCTGGATACGAAAGCCTCCCACCTACGCGTACTGGCAGCGCGGATGGCAACTGTTCAAGGAAAGAGGAATAATTCGAAGCTTCAGCAATCTAGTCCCGATGGTAGCCACCCACCTGCTTGCGCAGACATTCATCGCGAAACGTTCCAGACTGCGCTGGTCCATGCATCAGATGATCTTTTGGGGGTGCGTGCTGGCAATGCTGATCACGTTCCCGCTGGTATTCGGATGGATCAATTTCACCAGTGCCCCGAACGACCAGATGACGTACGTTCCCCACCTGTTCGGGTTTGCCGCAGGCAGTTTCCGGTTGCATACATTTACTGCGCTGCTTCTATTTCACGGACTCGATATTGCAGCCTTTCTGGTTCTGGGAGGAATTGCGCTTTCCCTGTGGCGCCGCATGCGGGATGAAGGCGCACGCGCGGTGCAGACTTTCGCCATGGACTTCTGGCCGATAATTTTGCTGTTTGCCATTTCGATCACCGGGCTGGCCCTGACGGTGTCCCAAGAGTGGCTGGCAGGAAGCTTCTACGATTTCATCGCCATTTTGCACGCGATCACCGTGATTACGGCTTTGCTGTATCTTCCCTTTGGGAAGTTTTTCCACATTTTTCAGCGCCCCGCCCAGTTGGGCGTGAAACTGTACCAACGCGCAGGCGAAGAGGGCGAAGGTGCAATCTGTGCCCGTTGCGGTGAGCGCTACGCATCTCGTATGCATGTTGACGACCTCGAACGTGTGCTACCGCAAGTCGGATTCAACTACTCGATGTCGGGGCCAGTGGGGAATTGGCAGGAACTGTGTCCAGCCTGCAAGCGCAAATCAATTTCTCTCGCGCAATTGAGGTTGAAAGAGGAAGCGAATGGCTAAGGCTCCTGTCTCCGAGGAGATCCTCAAAGAAAAGTTCGGGCCACATCTGAATTACAAACCACCCGGCGGTTGGAACGACGAATCGATCCACCCCGCAGAGAATCTGGTGAAAACACATTGCTGCTTTTGCGGACAGCAATGCGGAATCCAATTGAAGGTTCGCGACAATCGCGTGATCGGGTTCGAGCCGTGGGAGGAGTTCCCATTTAACCGCGGCATGCTTTGCCCAAAAGGGGTGAAGCGCTATCTCCAGGGCAACCATCCTGATCGTCTGCTCTCGCC
>PLBX01000252.1 GCA_003135495.1 Acidobacteriaceae bacterium
GAAGACGAGAGACGCAGGTCTCGCGCTTCACTCCATTCGTCGAAACCATCCGGAACGGGCAGGGGAATCGCTTCAATCTGGATCGGATCTTGCCCAGTCAGACGAAACGCCTCGCCGGCGTGCAAGGTCTGAGAAATACCTGCCCCGGTTATCTCCAGGCTGCCATCATTTACGGTCACCTTCGTACGAAGGCCATCGGGGGCGGTGTCGACACGGTACGTGCCTGGTTCAAGTAAAGTAATCGCACCGTTCGGCGTGTCAACCTCGATCGTGTTGCCAGAGGNNCATCTGATACACGCTGACCCGGAGAGTACCTTGCTCCAGGCCGAGTTGCGTGATCTGGTCGTTCAGATTCGTCACAGTTAAGTCAGTCGTGCTCGCCAGTCGGACCGTGAAGGGGCCGACCTGAAGTTCCGCCCTCGAGTCCGCGTCGGTGTAGAGGCGATCACCCGTCGTCACAGGAAAGTTGAGTGTCGCCTCGCTCCATTGATCCACGCCAGAGCGCAAGAATGAGACCTTGCCTCTTAAAAAGCTGGTTCGTGCGACACGAGTCGGCGGATTATCCTGGCCCGCGGGACTCCCCGCGAGTGAGTTCTCTTGAGCAAACGACAGCCGGCCGGAACAACACAACAGAATTATCGATACACACGCGGCAATTCGAAATGTGTTTGCAGTTTTCATTTTTTTCCTCCTCCAGCGCGTTTCGCTCGCCCCCAGATCAAAGGCTCGTACGGCAGTTAGACTTCGAGTGTGATTCGGTTCTCCACCGAACTAATCCTCGGCGCCGACCACGCCGCCCGCTCTGCCTCTTCCCGCTCCGCCCATGCCCGGACACTTCCTTTCAGGATGGCCTTGCCCCCTGCGCTTCGACCGTGATTTTGCCCGCGTCAATCGTGGCACTGCGCACCAATGCACCCTGGATCTTCTTCTTCCCCTCTGAAGGTGTTACTTGCGGCTTGACGATGATTTCGTTGATGACTCCGTTGACGCCCAAGAGGCGGCGATCTCCTTCTTAATGTCTTGTGTCCTTTTAATCTCTTTTTAACCCATGACTCCGCACCTGCTGGCGGTGCGATCGTCAGGTGAATCGATGTTGTTGCCCGCGGGCTCCTTAGCGCCGCTCTTGTTGCGATTGCCGTTTCAGGAATCCAGACAATTTGTCCTCGAGTTTGGCGAACACGGAACTAGCGTCGGACTTGCCTTTTAGCTGCTTCTCGAGACTTGAGATGTCAGCACTCAAAGCCGCATATTCGGGAGCTTGCGCCGCATAACCGAGTTCTTTGGCGCGCTCAATCTCACTCTTGGCAGTTTGTACCAGCGTCTGCGCTGTGGCCTTGTCGTTCTGACTTTTCGCCTGCGCGGCATTGAGTGCCTCCCGCGCGAGCACAAGCGGTAAAGGGGTGACCCGATCGACCACAAGTAAAGTGTTCAGGGCTGTCAGCAACACATTGCTGGCATCGTCATTTTTCTTTTGGTCAAGCAGGCGCACGGCCTCTTTCAGAGCGTCGGGGTACGCTGCCAATGACAAGCTGTAGGTGCGGACCCGAATTTCGCTGGTTAGCGCGTCGAGTACGACACGCGCCGCCGGATAGTCTTTGGCTGCCACTGTGGTGGATACCTGTTGGGCAAGTGCCTTGATAATTTTGGAGTCGTGCGGAGCTGCGTCGATGACCTCGACATGCACGCTGACCGGAATGAACGCACTTGCCGGGTTACGAGCCAGCAGAACGTTGATCTTCCCCGTGGCTTGTTCGATCGCCTGGAGCGCCTTATCCGTTTTGTTCGAGGCAATGGCGTCGATCGCGACTTGAGTCTTGGCTATGGCCGCAATCGCATCCTGATCCGGGCTTTTTCCGGCTTCTTCCTCAGCTTGCTTTCGCTCTTTCTCGACGCCCGGCCGGGCTTGCTGTTCGGCGTCCTGACGTTATTTGTCGAAATCGGGCGGGTTCTGGGTTTGGCTTTGGGCCGGAGGTTTGGTAGACGCGTCGGTCGAGGTTGTCTCGTTAGAGCTCTTCGTACTCGTGCATGAAATCGTCCCGAGGCAGAGCGCCAAGGAACTGGCGATCACCAATAACCAGATGTTGATCCTGTTTTTCTCCTTCATAACATTCTCCTTCCGCACGTTCTTTCCCATTGCTCACGTGGACGTTCGGCAGTCATGCTAGTGAGTCTGCTCACCGATAACAATTCGTCAGGAGGGTAAAGTCAGGTTCCTAAGGAGCGGAGAGACTGCCCTCAGCCTAGGGTGAGAGATGGCTGTACGACTTAGGGAGCGGGGGATCGAATGATGCTTGGAGACCTGATCCATTAGTTCATCTAGTTCATCGTACAAACCATTCGAGGGTGTTGATTCTGCCGCCGCTGATCAAACCCTATTCTGAAGCTTATTCGCGTGAAGAAGCGATTGCGATTTTCGGGCAGCACGTGAGCCGTTGAGAAGGTGGGTTAAAGGCTCCTGAAGATCAGACGAATCAACCGGGCCACGATTCAACCCTATTCACAACGGCGATATCGAATTAGAGCCGCGTGCGTCCCTATGAAATGGAGCGTGGGGAAACGTGCCCGCTGGCCGACGCTCGTAGCACGCAAAGTCAAGTCGCTTTCACTCTACGATCGGTTCGTGATCGCATTGCATTCGCCTGATGGAGCCGTCGAAACCTGACCGCTCTGGTGCCCTCCAGAGAAAAAGGCGGCAAGGCTTGCCTTCAGCATTCAGCAATGACTTTCTCCGGCCCGGTTTTAGAGCAATAGTTGCGGAATTGCGCCAATTTTCCGCGATTTTCAGAGGAATCTAGACGGATTTCTCTGCACTCCAGACTGTGTGGCGGAGGAGGCAGTCCGGCGAAACTATTCTCCGCCAAATTCCCTGCTAACAGGGANNAGGGAAAAATACAGGGAATTTCGCAAATTCTTGATCGAAATTCCCCACACATTTCTCGGTATAAACCTCATTCCATGGGGCTTGCTCATCGAAGGGGTCAAAACATAGCGGGGATTTTTTTCGACGGATCAGGGAATTCGTTCGCCTGTTATCGACAAGAACAGGGAATTATCTAGCCGTTAGATGGCGTGCGGATTGCGGTACTTGCGGAAACCCGAGTTGCTGGCGTTGTTCGACCCAGCTGAGAGNNTCGAGGATCGCTTCGACAATATCTGGCGCCAGAAAAGCGCACTCCAAGATTCGACCGACATACCCGTCGGTGAGGCCAAGCCTGTTTGCGATCGCAACCTTGCTCGAAACTTCTCCGTCCACGATCCACTCGTGCCATTGATGTCCCCGTGCGATCGCTTTCAAGAGCGATGAAACCGGAGGCGGTGT
>PLBX01000336.1:0-165 GCA_003135495.1 Acidobacteriaceae bacterium
CCCATCATCTTTATCACCGGTCATGGAGACATTCCGATGACGGTAAAAGCCATGAAATCCGGTGCGGTGGAGTTCCTGACCAAGCCATTCCGCGACCAGGAGTTGCTGGATGCGATCCACCAGGCCTTGGATCGTGATCGGGTGATTCGCCAGCAGCAGAGCGAG
>PLBX01000336.1:263-2393 GCA_003135495.1 Acidobacteriaceae bacterium
GCGGAATTGGTGAGAATGGCGTCGAAGCTTGAGCTTCCGCCTAGCAAGAAGTAACGTAAATGCCGCGGCTATTGAGAAGAAGCGACCCTTGAAACGAGTACTGAACAAGCGATTGCAGGCCATTCCACGATAGTCATTTATAGAGAGACACGTTCAGCCGATGGGAAAGCCGGACAAAGAGAAATGGATTGCACGGCCAGCGGCTTCGGCTGCCATTCGCTATGGATTGGCNNTGGTCTCGGTCGCAGCGGCTGCCGGCCTGACGCGGCTGTTTCTATACTTCCATTTGCCTCTGGCGTTTAACGCATTCGCGCTAACGGCAATCGCGGTAACATTTTGGTACAGCGGCACCAAGCCTGGCATTCTCGCAGCTGTGCTCTCAGCGCTTGTCCGCAGCTATATCTTCGATCCTGAAATCAATAGCATTTCTCACGTTCTTTATGATCTTGTATTCCTGGTCTTCGCGCTGCTAATGACCGTGGTTACGCGAGCCCGAGATGATCTTGAAGTAAGAGTCGCGGAGCGAACGGCAGAACTAACTCGAGCGAATGAAGACCTGAAACTTGAGATTGCCGAGCGCAATCGAGCCGAAGATGCGCTGCGTCAGGCGCAGGGGGATCTCGCGCGCATCAGTCGGGTGACCACGATGGGAGAACTAACGGCGTCGCTGGCTCACGAAGTGAATCAACCGATCGCAGCTGCCGTAACCGACGCCAGCACCTGCTTGCGATGGCTCACGCGTGCTGAACCCGATCTGGCGGAAGCCCGCGAGGCGGCATCACGAGTAGTCAGGGATGCAGCCCGAGCCACTGAAATCATCGGCCGGATCCGCTCGCTCTTCAAGAAGGGAGTTTCGCAACGAGAACTGCTTGATGTAAACGAAATCATTCGAGGGATGGTTGATCTGTTGCGCAGCGAAGCTACTCGATACTCCATCTTAATGCGCACAGAACTATCGGAAGACCTTCCTCAGATCATGGGAGATCGAGTGCAATTACAGCAGGTGCTGATGAACCTCATGATCAATGGCATCGAAGCGATGAAAGATGTCGACCGGACGCGCGAGCTCGCCGTAAAGTCGCAGACCGTTGAAGATGAGCAACTGATGGTCTCGGTCAGTGATACCGGTGTGGGTCTGCCACCGCAGCAGGCGGACCAGATCTTTAATCCGTTCTTTACCACCAAGGATGACGGCACCGGCATGGGACTTCGGATCAGCCGCTCCATCGTTGAATCGCATGGCGGCCGCTTGTGGGCAGCCGACAACGCTCCGCGCGGCGCGACTTTTCATCTCACTCTACCCAGCAAGGCCGAAATCCACGAATAGCCTTTCGCAGCCGCCTCTACCGTATCAGCAGCCGTGCCTTGGGTGCGGTTCTCTAAGGCAGTCCGAAGGCTGCGGGCAGTATGAGCACTCGCATACCAAAGTATGATTGTGCAAGTTTTACGACGCTGCTATTTTTTTTACCATGGCTATTCAAAACAAGACGAAATTAGTCGCGATTGTCGATGACGATGACCTGATACGCAGCGCGTTGCAAGGAATGTTGAAATCGGTGGGATTGCCGTCGCAGGCTTTTGCATCGGCGGAAGAGTTCTTGAAGTCCGGCAAACAGCACCAGACCGCATGTCTGATTGCGGATATCCGCATGCCCGGAATGTCTGGACTGGAATTGCAGGCCAAGCTGAACGCTGAGCATTGCAGGATTCCAACCATATTCATCACGGCGCATGGCGACACAAAAATGCGGATGCAGGCGTTGAGAGCAGGCGCGGTGGAGTTCCTGGCAAAGCCATTCGACGATGAAGCCCTACTCGGAAGTGTTCGAGCAGCTCTTGAGAGCTGAGCCCAACAAAAAATGTGCATACGCGACGCCGGGAGGTTCTCTGTGGGAGCTTTCGAAAGATTCGGAAATGTTGATCAATCTTCTTATGAGCGCAGATTCGAGCAGGTTATAGGGAACAGTCCTGCTCTGGAATCGGTGCTCGAACAGGTCGAACGGGTCGCGCCCACTGATTCTACCGTATTGATCCAGGGAGAAACCGGCACCGGCAAGGAGCTGATCGCACACGCGATTCACAACATCAGCTCGCGTTGCGGACGTCCGTTCGTGAGACTGAATTGCGCTG
>PLBX01000336.1:2420-3422 GCA_003135495.1 Acidobacteriaceae bacterium
GCTGCAACCTAAACTGCTGCGGGTACTGCAGGAACAGGAGTTCGAGCGCCTGGGCAGCACCCGGACTCACCAAGTGGATGTTCGGCTGGTGGCCGCCACGAATCGCGATCTCGCGGAAATGGTGAATCGAGGCCAATTTCGCATCGACCTCTACTACCGACTCAATGTCTTCCCCGTGCAGTTGCCGCCGTTACGGGAGCGCCCCGAAGATATTACCGCCTTAGTGATACATTTTGTCGAGATTTTTGGCCGGCGGATGGGTCGGCAAATCGAGCACATTCCTCCAGAAACAATGTCTGCGCTCAATTCATACCAGTGGCCGGGAAACATCCGTGAGCTACAGAACCTAGTGGAACGTGCTGTAATTCTTTCAAACGATGGCGTGCTTCCTAACCCTTTGCCAATAACGGGGGCCCAGAGCGTTGCTGTGTTGACGGCCGCAACTACTCTGAAGGAGTCCGAGCGAGCACTAATTCTGCGCACGCTGGAGGAAGTCCGGTGGGTCATTGGCGGACCGAAAGGCGCAGCCGCGAAACTTGGTTTGAAGCGCACTACTCTGATCCACAAGATGCAGAAGCTAGGAGTCTCCAGGCCGTCTCTCGTAGGCCAAGATGGGATGTCGCCGGCGCAGCAGGAGACGGACACGTAATCGGAGTAACGCCGACTGCGTCTGATACTCGATGTAAACGAGTTGGATATTACGGGCGGTCGCAATAGGAATAGCAGCTTCTGCTTTTAAGAAAGTATGCCTGCTGAGAAAACATCCCTCAAATTGATCGACATCGGGGGGCGTGGCCTTTTCCCTTTTGACCATCAATGCATGCTCCGCTACAATCGCTCCCTGCTCGTAACAGAGCCTTTGCAACGGCTCCAAAAGAGGAATGCCCGCAAACAATCGAATCTGCCTGGAACCGCTAGTGCAGTCCGACCAGCGAATGAAGTCGCATCGATGAACTTTTCCGGTAAAGTGGCCCTGGTTACTGGCGCGGGCAGCCCGCAAGG
>PLBX01000371.1 GCA_003135495.1 Acidobacteriaceae bacterium
GGCCCGGCAATTGCCCGAAGAGCGCAGGCGAAATTGATGGAACAGAAATCGAAGCCGGCGCCGGGGCGAACTTCGTCTTCAATCATGCTCGAACTTGCGAAGGGAAACATCGACTTAGTAACCAGTGAGATCGTGGGCCAGGCCTACCTTTCTGGCGATCCATTGGCCAAAGCAACATTGGGGGAAACTGTTGAACTGCTCTCTCTGTGGTTGAGCAACATCGTCGACCTACTGGAACCGGATGCAATAATAATCGGCGGTGGCGTCGCAGCCATGCTGAGCCCGTTTCTCGGCGACCTCTCCGAACGCCTTGGCGAATTCTGTATTAATTCGCGATGTCAGGAAATCCCTTTGCTAGAAGCGCGCTATGGAGCCGATTCCGGAATTGCGGGAGGCGCGGCGCTATGCTCGGAGTAATCTACCTACCCTTGAATCGTGCGTCCTGCCAAGACATGATGTGGACCGCCGCCGCGCAATTGCCAATCCGCCGTGTTATTTATTTTGATGGGTCGAGGTAGGTAAAGATAGTTGAGATAGTTCAAAGATAGTTCAAAGATAGACCAAAGATAGTTCNNCTTCAAAGATAGTTCAAACAGGAGTTCTCACATGAAACGTCTTCAGCCGCGGGTCTTTCGACGTCTCGCTTCTGCGCCATTTTCATTTCTGTTATTGTCTTTGTCCGTAAACTTGGCGCTCCACGCAGCTGAACTCTCTTCGCGAACGCTGGATTCAGGCTGGCAGTTTCGGGCCATCGCGAACACGGGACCAGCCGCAGGCTCTGGCACTCCTGCGAATCTGGCAAGTGTCTCGACTGCCGCAAATCAGTCTACCGTCGCCACAAGCGGAATCTCTGACCACTCCGACACGCTGCAGTGGCATCCCGCGCAGGTTCCGGGAGTAGTGCAAACCGACTTACTCCACAACAAATTGATTCCCGACCCATTCGACCGGGACAACGAATATCGTTTGCAGTGGATTGGACTAACCGACTGGGAATATCAAACTGTCTTTCAGTTAGACGCCGCGGCGCTCGCTCATGACCATGTTGATTTAGTGTTCGATGGCCTGGACACTTTTGCCGACGTTTACCTCAACGATCAAGCGATTCTGCATTCCGACAATATGTTTCGCCACTGGCGGGTTTCTGCAAAACCGCTTCTCAAGCCTGGCCCGAACACGCTGCGAATAGTTTTTCATTCCGCAATTGAAAAGATGATTTCGTATGTGAAGTCGCTTCCCTATACGTTGCCCTCGATCTCAACTCATAACGCGGGCAATGAAGAGGATGTTGCGACTGCTCCTTACACCCGCAAGGCGCCCTACCACTATGGATGGGATTGGGGGCCACGTTTCATGACCGAGGGAATCTGGCAGCCGGTGCGGCTCGAGTCATGGGACACGTTGCGAATCGACAACTTCCACATCCATCAACAAAAGATCAATACAGATACAGCCGAGCTAACCGCTGAACTTGACATCGAAGCCATTCAGCCGACAACCGCAACCCTCACTTTGGCGCACGATCCACTGCCGGCACAGGAAACAAACGGGCAGCCGATATCGAGAGAAGCGGCATCCGACGGCACTCAGACTCTGCAACTCGATGCCGGAATGAATCACATTTCATTTCCAATTCGTATCGCTTCGCCAAAGTTGTGGTATCCAGTCGGCTATGGTGCGCAAGATCGGTACAGATTCTCGGCCTCAATTCGCCTGGGCCGCAAAATCGAAGGTGGGCACGCTGAAGTTAGGACTGGACTGCGCTCGATCGAACTGCACCGCGTAGCCGATCAATGGGGGAAAAGTTTTGAGTTCGTCGTAAACGGCATCACGGTTTTTTCCAAGGGCGCGGATGTTATTCCTTTCGACAGCTTTCCCAACCGCGTTACGCCTGATATTCATCGCAAAATTCTCCAAGCCGCGCGCGATGCGCACATGAATATGGTCCGCGAGTGGGGCGGCGGCTACTATGAGTCCGATGACTTTTACGATATCTGCGACGAACTCGGCATCATGGTGTGGCAGGAATTCATGTTCGGTGGAGATATGGTTCCCGGCGACGTCGTCTTCCAGGAAAATGTTCGCGAAGAAGCGATCCAGCAGATCAAGCGGCTGCGCGATCATCCGAGCATTGTGATCTGGTGCGGAAATAATGAAGTCGAAACCGGCTGGCATTCATGGGAAGATCGTCAGGAGTTCAAGGAAGCACACTCTCCTATAACTCGCGATCGCGTGCAACAGGATTACATGGTGATGTTCGCCGACGTTCTTAAGAGCGCAGTAACGCAGTATGGCGATCCGGCGCCCTATTGGCCGAGCTCGCCGAGCGCCAACTTCGAGGAGGCTCCCGATAATCCACACAATGGCGACATGCACTATTGGGGCGTGTGGCATCACCAGTCGCCGGCACAGGACTATTACAAACAGCTTCCGCGGTTCATGACCGAGTACGGCTTTCAATCCTTTCCCGAGATGAGGACGATCCGTTCCTTCGCGAACAAGCCTGAGGATTTTGATATTCATTCCGTAGTCATGCAGGCACATCAAAAAAATAAAGGCGGCAACGAACGCATTTTGACTTACATGCTGCGTGAATATCACGAGCCTAAGGATTTCGAGTCCTTCGTATATCTAAGTCAGGTGCAACAGGCAGAGATTATCAAGATAGGAGCCGAGCATTTGCGCCGTCAACG
Organism: Acidobacteriaceae bacterium; assembly: GCA_003135495.1. Lineage (GTDB taxonomy): Bacteria > Acidobacteriota > Terriglobia > Terriglobales > Acidobacteriaceae > Acidiflorens. Next base: position 2,694 of record PLBX01000371.1, read on the forward strand.
CCCGCGCACCATGGGGTCGTTATATTGGCAATTGAATGATTGCTGGCCGGTCGCGTCATGGGCCAGCATCGATTACTACGGACGTTGGAAAGCTTTGCAGTACTATGCTCGCCGTTTCTACGATGATGTGCTGGTCTCGCCATACGAACACGACGATAGAGTTGACATCTACGTTGTGTCCGACAAACTGCAGCCTCTCACAGGAACGATCCACACGCGTCTTCTCGATTTTTCTGGAAAGACGCTGATGGAGCAAACGAAAGATATTCAAGCCCCGGCACAATCGAGTGCGCTTTACCTTACATTCGATAAGGCTGATCTATCGAAACAAGCCGACCCACGAGCTAGTTTTCTAGTTGTGGATCTGGAGGTGGGAGGAAAAAGAATTTCGCGCAACCTGGCTTTTTTCGATGTAACCCACAATCTGCGGCTGCCGGTTGCGCCGAAGATCGAATCTACTTTCCATCAGGCTGGCAAGGACTACACCATCACGCTACAGTCATCGCAACTTGCTCGCAACGTTTATCTTTCTTTCGGTGATCTGGACGTCGAAACCGCGGATAATTATTTTGACCTGCTGCCCGGCGAAACTGAGACTATCAGCGTCAAGTCCTCCGCTCCAATCGATCNNATATCGCTGACGGACGCCTTCGCCGCAAAATGACTCATATGTTCGCCTTGGAGCGCATCTATATACTTCGCAGTTGAACTCAGCTGGTTTTGCCTGCGGCCGCCTTATGATGGACCTTATGACGGAGTTATGACGGACTTATGACAACGATCAATACCAACGTTCCCACAACCGCAAATGAGCCGTCCGCGAGCTATAAGAGCGCTTTGGTCGTTGTCACCACACTATTTTTCATGTGGGGATTTCTCACCTGCCTCAACGACATTCTCATTCCCCACCTCAAGCCCATCTTCGATCTGAGCTACGCGAAGATCATGTTCATTCAGTTCGCATTTTTCTCGGCCTACTTTTTGTTCTCAGTCCCGATGGGAAAAATCGTTGAGTGGATCGGCTACAAGTGGACCATGGTCGGCGGACTTTTCACCATGGGACTGGGCGCTTTACTTTTTATCCCGGCCGCCGCCGTGCCGTCATACGCGCTTTTTCTCGTGGCATTGATGATTCTCGCGGGAGGAATCACGGCCTTACAGGTAGCCGCGAATCCTTATGTCGCTGTGCTCGGCCCGTCCAGAACCGCCTCCAGCCGATTGAATCTAGCGCAGGCTTTCAATTCGTTGGGAACGACCATCGCCCCGTACATCGGCGGATTATTCATATTGAGTACCGCGCCCAAAAGCATGGATGAGATTCGCCAGATGTCAGCGGACGTGCTCCATGCTTACCGGTTGCAGCAAGCATCCTCAATCAAGCTGCCGTACTTGGTGCTGGGATTAATTGCCATCGCGCTTGGGATCGCGATAGCCACCTTCAAACTTCCGCCCGTGCCGTCCGCCGAGCGCCACAGCGGCGACCGCTCCGCTTCCACGCATCTCTGGAAATATCGACACTTGATATTGGGAGCGGTTGGAATTTTCGTTTACGTTGGCGCAGAAGTCGCAATTGGCAGCTTCATGGTGAATTACTTGAGCCAGCCCGACATCGGCAATCTTGCGGAGAAGGTCGCCGCCGGATATTTGTCTTTCTACTGGGGAGGCGCCATGGTGGGCAGGTTTATTGGCGCGGCTATTCTTCAGAAAATTCGCACCGGAACAGTTCTGGGCGCGGCGGCAATCGCAACTTCTCTGCTGCTCATCATTTCGATGCTGAGCACTGGCCCCGTCGCAATGTGGAGCATTATCCTGATCGGTTTGTTTAATTCCATCATGTTCCCCAGCATTTTTACCCTCGGCATCGCCGAGCTCGGGCCTCTTACCGGAGAGGGGTCAGGAGTTTTGATCATGGCAATCGTGGGCGGGGCGATCGTTCCAGTTCTGGTTGGAGTGCTGGCGGATCGTATCGGCATTCACCATTCTTTTGTGCTGCCGCTGCTCTGTTATTTTTATATCGTGTATTACGGATTCAAAGGCTCGCAGCCAGTGCGGGGCGATTGAGCGAGTTATTAAGAAGGGAAGCGGCATTATGCCGAGCGAAACGTCCTGATAACGTAACTCAGCCTACTAAACTCTACGCATAACTTGGTCGAGGTTTGCCCTTATGTCTAACCGCGCGATCCGCGAAAGGAAATAGTCGACCTCTGCCCTGGCGGCGGACGATAGGTCGCCCGAAATCGATGTGAAGTAACGCCGCCGCCGAATCGTCCAATCAGGCCGTCCAGAGCCCGAAATCGAGGAACGGTATAATCACCACGATCTGCCAAGCGAAACTGCAGTCGAAGTAATCTCTGATGACAAATCTGAATGAACTTTATGATGTGCTCGTGATCGGCGGCGGGAACGCGGCTCTGTGCGCAGCCATCACCGCGCGACAAGCGGGTGCGAGCGTTCTGGTGCTGGAGCACGCGCCGCGAGAATTTCGCGGAGGCAACAGCCGCCACACTCGCAATCTGCGCGCGATGCATTTGCAGCCGACTGCCACGCTGACTGAGTCCTATTCGGAAGCCGATTATTGGACGGATTTATTGGACGTCACGGGCGGTAAGACGGATGAGCATCTTGCGCGAATCACTATTCGCGACACGACGGATGTGGTCCGTTGGATGGAGACGCAAGGGGCGCATTTTCAGCCGTCGTTGAGCGGCACGCTGAATCTTTCGCGGACCAATGCTTTTTTTCTGGGCGGCGGCAAGGCGCTGATGAATGCGTATTATCTGACGGCGGAACGACTCGGGATCAAGGTTGCCTACAATGCCGAAGTCAAATCTCTTCGTCTCGTCGATGGCGCCGTGCAAGATGCTATTGCTGTTAGTGAAGGCGCTCCCGTGACGGTTCGAGCTCGATCCATTGTCGTTGCTTCGGGTGGATTTCAAGCGAACGTCGAATGGCTGCGCGAATACTGGGGAGACGCAGCGGATAATTTCATAATTCGAGGAACGCCTTTTGCCAAGGGATTATTGTTGCGAAATCTGCTCGATCAAGGTGTAGCGCCGATTGGAGATCCAAAGCAGTGTCATGCCGTGGCCATCGATGCGCGCGCTCCGAAATTTGATGGTGGAATTGTAACGCGTCTGGATTGCATCCCTTTCAGCATCGTGGTCGATCATGAAGCGCGGCGTTTTTACGATGAGGGCGAGGACATCTGGCCGAAGCGATACGCCATCTGGGGACGGCTCGTCGCGATGAGGCCCAAGCAAATTGCATACGCGATCATGGACAGCAAATCTGAAGAGCTGTTCATGCCGTCCATGTATCCGGCCATTCGCGCCAACAGCATTCGGGAGTTGGCGCACAAACTCGGGCTCGATGAGAACGCGTTGGAAAAGACAGTTCGAGAATTCAATGCGGCGGTGCAGCCGGGCACATTCAATAGTGGGTCGTTGGATGATTGCCGAACGGCGGGGATAAATCCTCCAAAGACACACTGGGCGCGGGTTATCGACACCCCACCTTTTATTGGTTACCCGCTGCGACCGGGAATCACATTCACTTATCTGGGCGTGAAAGTGGATGAGAACGCGCGCGTCTTGATGAGTAACGGACAGCCCTGCGCGAATCTTTTTGCGGCGGGCGAAATTATGGCGGGAAATATTTTAGGCGAAGGCTACATGGCTGGCATCGGGATGGCTATCGGGTCGGTATTTGGACGAATCGCCGGAAGAGAGACTGGAAAGTTTGCAAGAAACTGAAAACGTAATTGAGGCCCGGCGGTTGATGGTGATTTGCAATTCCTGCCGCTATTGCGAGGGATTTTGTGCCGTCTTTCCAGCGATGGAAATGCGGCGAAGTTTTTCCAGCGGCGATTTGAGCTATCTGGCTAACCTGTGCCATGACTGCCGGGGCTGTTACTACGCTTGCCAGTACGCGCCCCCGCACGAGTTCGCGCTCAATCTTCCGCAAACGCTGGCGCGGTTAAGGGCCGATACTTACGCGGAATATGTTTGGCCACGTCCGCTGGCTGCAGTTTTTCAGCGTAACGGAACGTTCGTCTCACTCTTGACGTCGCTCGCTATTGCCTTGGTGCTCATATTGGCGGCAAGTTTGCGTCCGTCAGCGCTTTTCACTCCCCGCCCCGCTGAGCCGGGAGCATTTTATGCGGTGATACCCGAGGTGGCGATGGTGGGCGTAGCGTCTATGACTTTCGGATTCGCGATGCTGGCGCTCGCGATGGGCTTTCGAAATTTTTGGCGCGACACCGGCGGCGGCCCGGTTGTCCAAACGCGTTCGTTGCTCCAGGCATTCTCCGATGTCTTGACTCTCCGTAATCTTGGCGGTGGGGAACATGGCTGCAACAATCGCGACGAGGCGTTCTCGCAGGCTAGACGATACGCTCATCAATCGATGTTCTATGGATTCATGCTCTGCTTTGCTTCGACATGTACGGCAGCATTTTACGAACATGTTCTAGGCTTGGTCGCGCCGTATCGGTTGTTCAGCCTTCCAGTTTTGCTCGGCATGGTGGGTGGATTGGGAATGTTGCTTGGAACGGCGGGACTGATGTGGGTTAAAGTCCAAGCTGATCCGGCGCCTGCAGCCAAGGCGATGCTCAGCAATGATTACGCGCTTCTGGCACAGTTATTTCTCGCCGCTGCTACTGGACTGCTCTTACTGATCTCGAGAGATACTCGGATGATGGGTGTTCTTCTGGCATTACATCTGGGCGTGATCTTGTCTTTTTTCCTGGCGCTGCCTTACAGCAAATTTGTCCACGGAATTTACCGATCGGCTGCCTTGCTTCGCAATGCCGCGGAGCGTCCAACAAAATAACCTTGGTCGTTAGAATCAGGATTTAGAATAAGGATAAGAATCAGAAGCTGATGCGGCGGGCAAGCTCTTCAAACCGGGGATCGGAATGAAGGCTGTCGAGTTCTGGATCGGTTCTCAGAAACGCCATTCCGGTGGATCGATCTTCATACGCTTTTTGCAGCCAGCTGATGGCGTTGTCATTGTCGCCTAGCCCGGCATAAACCAGTGCAATCGCATAGGACGGCACATAATTCTGCCCGCGTCGCGCTTCTAAATCCTGCAGCACCTGCCTGGCCTGCTCCGTCTTTCCTGAAATTGCGTACACATGCCCAAGGGAGCCTCGGTAACAGGATTCCCCTCCCGAGAGGCTCGCCGCCTGCTCCAGTTCAGCGACCGCCATATCGTACGACTTCTTTTGCTCGTAAGCTCGACCAAGCCTTAAGTGAGCGCGCGGGAAATTGGGATCAATCTCAATTGTTTTTTTGAGGATATCGATCGCTTGATCGGCGTTGCCCGAAAGAGATACTGCCCATCCTGCGTTGCTGCCGATGACGGGCGAAAGCGGATCGTCCTCCAGGGCGCGTTGTGCCTCCGCGTTGGCCTCGGAATACAGTCCCTTGGCCGCCAGGCTCACGCCAAACCACGAGTGTGCCATCGCGTAGTTGGGATTGTCAGCCAAAGAGCGTTGAAATTCTTTCGTCGCTTCGGGTCCATTCCAGTGGTAATAAAAATGGATGAAGCCCATGGTCGCGTGGGCTTCTGCAAGACCATCATCCAGTTCTAAAGCGCGCTTCGTCGCTTCCTCGGCAGCCGGGAAGGCCTCCCTCGGCGGAAGCACCGCGTAAAAAGCGAGGATGCTGTAGCAATCCGCCACGCCGACGTAGGCTTCCGCAAAATTTGGATCGAGCGCAATGGCCTGGCGGAAATATTCCAGTCCCTTTCTTATCCCTTTCTCAGTTCGTTTGTTCCAGAAATATCGGCCCATGACGTAAGCCTCATAAGCTTCGGGTCGCTCTGTAGAGCGCTTGGTCAGGCGACGGGTTTCTTCCCCGGTGAGTTTTAAGCGGACGGATCGGGCCACACGCTCCGAGAGCGCGTCCTCAAGGGCAAAGATGTTGGTAAATTTCTCGTCGAAGGTTTCACCCCAGAGCTGCAGGCCGTCCCGCACACGAATGAGTTGGACGGTGAGACGGACGCGATCATGCTCTTGCTGAATGGTTCCGTTAAGAACCGCGTCGACACCCTGCTCAACACCAGCGGTCTGCGGGTTCCCGCCCGCGCCATCGTACTTCTGGATGGAAGTGGTGGGGCGTACGATGATCTTCCCCGTGTTTCCTATCCGCGTGATCAAAGCGTCCGCCATTCCGACGCCGAGGTATTCGTCACCCTGCTTCGCGCCCAGCATTTGGAAGGGAAGAACGGCGAGCGAATGGATCTGTACCGCTGCCTGGACTTGATTCGTTCCGCCTCTGAGCCGAGCAACTATCAATGATGGAATAAGCAAAAGCCCCAAAGCCAGCGCCATCCAGGCACTCCAGTGGAACTTTCTCTGAAGGGCTACCGCTTGGGAAACTAAGCGCTGCGGAACTACGGCCGTGAGGCGATCGTTCGCTTCGCCCTCTTTAACAATATCCCTATCGTTATCGTTGCTAGCTTGTTCGATTCCGCGAGCTTCGTCCGTCCGACGCTTGGTCGCCATGCTCGTTGGCTCCCCAACCTGCTCGCCAACCTGCTTAACTTCGGCGACAAAACGATAACCTCTTTTTGAGACCGTCTCGATGTATGGGTGCAGATCGCGATCGTCGTTGAGGGCTTTTCTAAGAACCGAGATGGTTACGGAAAGATTTCCTTCCTCCACCACCGAGCCTTGCCAGACAACTTTCAGCAACTCGTTCTTTTCGACGAGGTGTCCAGCCCTCTCCACCAAGAAAACGAGGAGGTCAAAAGCTTTGGGGGTAAGGGGGATGGACTGGCCCTCCTGGAGTAGGAGGCGCTCCCGAGGATCCAGCAAAAATGGCCCGAACCCGTATAAATGCTTACCTTGAGCTTCCATCACTATGAAAAAAATAAATCTTTAAGATTTCTTTTGTCGATTTTACAAGACTTTCCGCGAGCCAAGCCCCTAGAGTTCTTGGCGACCCTGACAAATAACTAGTGAAGGGATTATAGCTCAGTTACCTTCCGGGGAAAATCTGCGCTTTTAAGCGGACTCTCCCTTGTTCGCACTGCCTGCGGACTGCGGAAGAGGGATCGTTTGTGTGGTTGGGGCCGACTGCAGCAAAGAGTTATGTGTCGGTTTGTCCGCGCTTGGACGACCGAATTCGTACGAGGCATTGTTGCCAATAGCGGTGCAACGTCGCATTTATTTCACTGTTGAAATTGAGGGGGAATTACCGTGCAGACCCAAGGATGGAAGAATCGTGCCACCGCAGTTGTTACAGTTCTGGGCGTCGCTCTCTTTGTACTGCTATCCTTGGGTGGTCAGGGACACGCTCAAGTCGCTGGAGCCACGCTAACAGGCATACCGACGGCGCCCGCTTCCTACGGGGCTCAGTGCGCCCCTTTCTCAGGGATACCCCCGCTCGTGGGCAGTCCTATTGTCTATTGTTCGAATCTGCTCGGCAATTTGAGCCGCAACTCTGTAATCGGGCCTGGCCTGGTCAACGTTGATTTCTCCGTTTTCAAGAACTTTCCTATTGCGCGGATCTCGGATAGCTTTAATGTGCAGTTCCGAACGGAGATGTTTAATGTTTTCAATCACGCAAATTTCAACTCTCCGATCGACAATAGCAATATCTTCGACTCAACCGGTCTCCCCGTAAACGGAGCGGGCCGGATAGTCCAGGGAGATCCAGTTTGGCCTCAAGGTTATTTGGTAGCCACAGCGGTTCAAATACTTCGGTGAACAGGGAAGTCGACAGTCGGCTTCCTTGTTCCTGATTCGAATACTCGCAGGCGCCGGAATCTTTCGGATTGGTTTGGTAGTCGAAGTAAGAAGTAAAGGAGCTTAGAAAATGTCGACAGCGACGGATGTGCGTCCAGTACCATTCCTCATAGGCGGGGAGTGGATCAAGGACACGTCGTCTCACATAACGCATGTAAACCCGGCCACGGGCGAGGTGAACTATCAAGTCTGTGCCGGGACGGAATCTGATATCGATGCCGCGGTGAAGTCCGCGCACGAGGCTGCCAGGAAGCCGGCATGGCGCAATATGTTGCCGCACGTTCGAGCACAGATCCTTAACAAGATTGCGGATCTGATGCTCGAACGTTCCGACCTGCTCGCTCGTTCGCAGATGCTTGAGAACGGCAAAGTCTGGAAGGAGTGCAAGAACCAGGTCATCAACGGCGCAGCCACGTTCCGATACTGCGCCGCGGCTATAGAGACGCTTGGCTCCGAGATCACGCCCCCTCGGGGAAATTATCTCGCCATGACTGTCTACGAGCCCTGGGGAGTGGTGGCGGCGATTACACCGTGGAACTCGCCAATCACTTTGACGTGCAACAAAATTGCTGCGGCACTGGCTGCCGGCAATGGCATCGTCCTTAAGCCCGCTTCTTATACGCCGACTTCTGGAATTGAATTGGGGAGAATTGCTCTTGATGCTGGCGTTCCTCCGGGTGTATTTAACGTTGTACCCGGCGCGGGCAGCAAGATTGGCGATGCACTGGTCAGCCATCCGTTGGTAAGAATGGTTTCGTTTACTGGAGGGACCGAGGTTGGAAGGCGAATCTCGGAGATGGCGGGCAGGAAGATAATTCCAGCCGTGTTGGAGTTGGGCGGAAAGTCACCGCACATTATTTTCGCCGATGCAGATTTGAATGCGGCGGCGGATGCGGCGACCGTAGCCATCTTCGAAGGCACTGGTCAATCGTGCACCGCGGGATCACGTCTCTTCGTCGAGCGCAAAGTTTACGATCAAGTCATTTCCATGATCATGGAACGTGCTCGTGCGTTGCGTGTAGATTTGCCAGATGCGCCGGGTGCGCAACTCGGGCCTAGCGCAAGCTTCTCGCAACGCGACTTCATTGAAAAGATGGTCGATGGGGCGCGCAAAGAGGGCGCAGAGATTTTGATTGGAGGCTTGCGTCCAACCGATCCGCGACTCGCAAAGGGTGCGTTCTACATGCCAACCATCGTGGCCGGCATAACCAACAAATCAAACATCGCGCAGCAGGAAATATTTGGTCCGGTGCTCTGCGCCATGCCTTTCGACAATGAAGACGATCTCATGCAGCAGGCGAACGACATCAGCTACGGTTTGGCTTCCGGAATCTGGACCGCCGATTACAAGCGCGCGTGGCGAGTAGCGCGGGCCTTGGATGCGGGGATGGTGTGGATCAACACTTACAAACAATTCTCCACCGCATCTCCTTTCGGCGGATTCAAAGACAGTGGGCTTGGCCGCGAAAAAGGCTTGCAGGGAATCAGAACCTATCAGCAGGTAAAGACGATGTTTTGGAGCATGTCTGACACCTTTGATGGCGGATTCAGTATCGCGAAATAATTTTGCAGAGCTAGAGGTACCTATATGCCAGATAGCAAAGTTAAGTCGGCTCAGGTGAACGCGGCGGCCGGGACGAAGGGTGCCGCGTACATTGCGGATTTCCTGGTCCAGCAAAAAGTTCCGTATGTATTCGGCGTGTGCGGTCACGGCATCCTCGGACTGCTCGATGGGTTGTTCGACCGGCAGGAAGAGATCAAAACCATCTCCGTTCACCACGAAGCTGCAGCTGGGTTCATGGCGGAAGCATATTTCCGCATTACGCAAAAGCCGGTAGCCACATACACCTCGTGCGGCCCGGGTTCGGCAAATCTCATCCTCGCGATCGCAGCGGCGTTTGCTGATTCCTCCGCCATGCTGAACATCACTGGCAATGTTCCCACTGGACAATGGAATCGCGGCCCGTTTCAGGAGACTGGAAGATATTTCCAGGGTGATTTTGTCAACGCCATCCGTCCTTACGTGAAGCGCAGCTTCCAGCCGACGAGACCAGACATGCTGCCGCTGGCTTTGCGCCAAGCATTTGCCCTGATGACGAACGGCCGGCCGGGTCCGGTTAATATCGATATCCCGCTCAATGTATTCGTCGAGCCGGTGGACGAAGCCTCCGCCAAGGTCGACAATCACTGGCCCGCAGCGGATTGGACGCGACCCGCAGCCGATCCCGCGTCGGTCGACGAAGCATTGCGAATGCTCCAGAACGCGCAGCGTCCGGTAATCGTCGTAGGACATGGCGTCGAGTTAAGCGGCGCCGAACCAGAGTTGCTGATGTTCGCCGAGGCATTCCGCATTCCCGTTGCGACTACGCCATTCGGCAAAGGCGTCTTCGATCCGCGCCACGAGCTTAGTCTCGGGCCGACGGGCCGCAACGGCTCCTACATGGCGAATGCGGCTTGCCGAAACGCCGACGTCATTCTTGGACTCGGCACCCGATTTGACGACAGGGCGACGAGCGCATGGCTGCCCGGCTTTACCTATAACATCCTGCAGAGCAAGTTGATTCACGTTGATATTGACCCGACTGAAATCGGGAAAAACTTTCGGCCGGAACTGGGCATCATTGCCGACGCCAAGATTTTCTTGCAGCAACTTCTAGCTCTCCGCCGTCCGGAAACCAAGAGCTGTCATAGCGCATGGCTGGAACGAATTGCGGGATGGCGTACACGTTGGGAAGAAGCGACGAAGGCGCCGCGTACTTCGGACGCGATCCCGATTCGCCCGGAGCGCGCGGTAGCCGAGTTGCGAAAAGTTGTGCCAGCTGACGGCATCGTGCTCGCCGATGTTGGCGTACATCACAATTGGCTTGTGGCCGAATACGAAGCGTGGAAGACGCGCACGTTCTTGCAAACCTGGGGTTTTGCTTCCATGGGCTTCGCCGTGGCCGGAGCGCTAGGCGCCAAACTGGCCGCGCCCGATCGACCGGTCGTGTCGCTCTGCGGAGACGGCGCATTCATGATGAACTCGAGCGCCGTGCTTACCGCCGTGGAATACAACATTCCCGTGGTCTGGATGATCTGGAATAACTTTGGCTATTGCGCCATCCGCGATCAGCAGCGCGGATATTTCGGCAACGATCGTGAAATCGCAACTAGCTTTACCGACGTCAGCGGCAAACTCTATTCGGCTGACTACGCCATGATGGCCCGATCCATGGGTGCCGTCGGTCATACAGTTGAGAAGCCTGCCGACCTCGCTCCGCAACTTGAAGCGGCAATTGCGTCCGGCAAACCCACTGTTCTCGATGTTCGTATCGATCGCGAGATCCGTCCCCTTGCCACCGGCAGTTGGGACCTTCCGCCGATTCCTCATCCCATGCCCAACTTTGGCTGGGGCGAAGACGAATAAGAATGAAAAGAATGGGAGCGCCTGATTTAGACACCCCCATTCCTCTTTCCATGTGCAACGGTTTCGTCCTCCCAGAAGAGGTTAGGCCCAATGCCTAAAGTTAGCGGCAGAATATGACAACAGGACCGAGTCTCACTGCGACAACGTTGCCGGAGCAACCGTCCGAAATGGTCAAGGCAGGTTCCCTGTGGTCGGGCAAGCGTTTTTATATCGCCGCTCTGTTGTTCCTTAATCTTTTCATCAACTACATGCACCGCATTAATCTCTCGGTAGCCGCGCCCGCGATTGCCCGAGACTTTCACTGGGACGCGGGAAAAATGGGGCTGCTTTTTTCTTCCTACCAGTGGACTTATTGCGTCTTTCTTCTGCTCTGGGGTTGGACCTCCGATCGCATCGGAACCCGCTGGGTCAACGGATTGTCAGTGACGATGTGGTCGATCGCTGGAATGCTGACCGGAGTGGCGACTACGTTCGGAGGCATGCTCGCGACTCGATTGGCGCTGGGAGCTGGTGAGGCTGCTTCGTTTCCAACTTCCGCCAAAGTCGTCAGGCAATGGTTTCCCGCGAGTGAACGCGGACTCGCAACCGCATTCTTCAACGCCGGAAGCTTTGCTGGGCCGGCATTCTCCGCCCCTCTGGTAGCGTGGGTTTTGTTGAGAGAAGGCTGGCGAGTGTCGTTCATGATCACCGGATCGCTGGGATTCATTTGGGTAGCTTTGTGGCTGTTACTCTTTCGCAAGCCATCCGAATGTACGTGGCTTCCCGAGGAAGAACGAAATTATATCTTGGCGCAAACAGATTCGCAGGCGAAGGCTGCGGCTCCTCCAAAGGGAACTTTGCTGCGGCTCATGGGCACGAAGACCATGTGGGGGTTGTTCCTGACCCAGGGATGTTGCGCCTACACCATGCTGCTGTTTCTTTTCTGGCTGCCGTCGTACTTGGTCCAATCGCGCCACATGTCATTAGTTAAGGCCAGTTGGTTTACGTCGGTGCCTTATGTATTTGCCGTGGCGTTGGGATTGATTATCGGCAAATTAAGCGACACTCTGCTAACCCATGAGGACGTAAGACAGGGTAAGCGCAGGACCTTGCTCATGGTCTTCATAATGTTGTCAGGCGTCGTTCTATTGACCAATATGATCGCCAATGAGTATGTACTCCTGTTGCTGATTTCGATATCTTTGGCGTGTATCTCAAGCGCGCTCTCGTTGAATATCGCTCTGGCCAACGACTTGGTATGGAATCCTCAGATGCTGGGCATCGCCGTCGGCTTCATGATCCTCGGCGGCAACATCTTCGGATCCTTAGTGCCAATCGTCACCGGATACATTGTTAAATTCACCGGAAGCTTCGATATCGCATTCTATCTGGCGGGATTCTTATTATTCGTGGCGGCGCTGATTTGCTTCACCATGACGCGCAGGCCGCTCAATTTTGACGAGGATGTAACGAGTGTGACCCCGTGAATTTACGCGGGTACATCAGGCAATCACAGATGAGCACCGAGGATGAAAAATCGTGGTCGCTAAAGATGGTGTCGCCACTCGAGCCGGGAATCGTATGCGTCGATATCGAGCGAATGCTCAATTTTTATACTGAAGTTTTGGGGCTCAAGTTCGCGACGGATGCTGAAGCCTCTCCGGAGATGAGCACAGAATTTGGAACAGGTCCGGACGGCTTCCGGATTATTCGATTGCAAACGCCCTATGGCGAAAGAATAAAGCTGGTTCAGCCGAAGAAAATGTCTCTGCAGCAAAGCAAGGTTCCAGCATGGGTGTTTGCTCGCCAGGGCATCGCTTATCTCACGTTCATCGTTCCCGATGTGAATGAGGTCACGACGCGATTAAAAAAATACAACGTGCAACTGATGAGCAAGGGTCCGGTCGAGATTCGCAAGGGGATCACCGCCATCTTCACGTGCGATCCGGAAGGCAACTTTCTCGAATTCGTGGAGTATGCCGACCTCGCGTCATATCGCCCCGATCTTTTTAAGCGGGCGAATTCTATCGAAGGTGAAGGGAAGACATCGAAGCCGTGAAGGTAGCGGACATCATAGTTAATCGAGTGCTGCGCCATCGAGTGCTGAGTCATCAATTACTGAGCTTCGGAGCGATCGGGTTGGCGGTTGCCATGTTCTCGACTGCTTCTCAGTCCCAGGATGAAAAGCGTCCCGCAAGCAATCATGCCGCGCCCTCCTGGTCTTTAAAGATGGCGACGCCGCTGGAGATGGGGATCGTGTGCCTCGACATGGATCGAATGCTCAATTTTTATACCGATGTTTTGGGACTGAAGCTGGTGGCGGATGCCGAAGCATCGCCAGAGATGAGCGCAAAGTTTGGAGCGACGCCGAGCGGCTTCAGAATCGTCCGTTTGCAGACACCATACGGGGAAAGAATCAAACTGGTTCAGCCGAAGAAAGTTCTTCCGAAACAAACTGCGGCCCCGGAATACGTTTTCGAGAGGCAGGGCACTGCTTATATCACCTTCATCATTTTCGATATCCATGGCGTTGCGAAGCGATTAAAAGATCACGGAGTTAAGCTGATGAGCCCCGAGCCTGTAGAAATTCGAAAGGGTGTGATCGCGCTCTTCGCGCAGGATCCGGAAGGGAATTTCGTTGAATTTGTGGAGTATCCGGATCTCGCATCTTATCGGCCCGATCTTTTCAAATGGAAACAATTCTTTTAATCGGATGCTCAATGTTTTATGCCGGAGTTCGATGTTAGCCATGATTTTGCAGTTGAGGGGGCAGGTTGTGGATTCAGTTGAAGTATCCGCTTTGCCGTTACAACGACTAAATATAGGGGAAAATGATGAAGGTTAAGATCTCGATTGCAACACTCGCGATAATGGCATCAACTTTCAGTGCCAGCAGCTTTGGAGCCAATGCCAACGATGCTCCCGGAGCACCGCCTCCGGCTACGATCCCAACTTTTTCTACGGAAAACATTGCACGCCAGGGACATTTTCATGTAGGCGGCAAATGGGTCGGGGAACCGGAGAAGCAAAATATGCGCGGAGCTATGTACGTTGAGGTGTGGGTACCGAAAAAGATTCGCCATCCCTATCCCATCGTTTTCATGCAAGCCGGTGGAGGTCAAACCAACATCGCCTTGCTGCANNGGCTACACCGTCTACATGATGGATTTTCCGGGTCGAGGGCGCGCGGGCTATGTTCCCGGCTTCGATGGCGACATCGTTCCGCCTCGCACGGGTGAGTTGATGGAAGAAGTTTGGACCAATGGACGCAAGTCGACAAACCCGATGCGCCAATGGCCGACGCAAGATAAGTATTCGCAGTGGGTGGGACCGAATCCTGTCCAAGGCAAGATCGGCGAGCCGGCATTCGACTATTTTGCGAAGACGGAAGTTCCGTTCCCGTCTTCTGCTGACAATGAACAGATCAGTGCGGATGCCGTCGACCAATTGTTGGACATGATTAACCAACCGGTCATTTTGCTTTTGCACTCGCGCTTGGCAACTTCGGGATGGCTGGTAGCCGACGAGCGACCGAAACTAGTGAAAGCCATCCTCGCACCGGAGCCGTGGGCGCCTCCGGTAGAAAACCACGAGTTGGACGCGAGAGGTCCCGGCCGCATCTGGGGGCTGACTAACTTCCCGGTTCATTATGATCCGCCAATAAAAGAAGCGTCTGAATTACAGCCGGTGCAAGAGGAAAAGGCCGACGGTCCGGGCCTTGTTCCGTGCTGGGTTCAGAAGGAGCCCGCGCACAAACTCATAAATATGGTGGG
>PLBX01000496.1:0-226 GCA_003135495.1 Acidobacteriaceae bacterium
AGGTGTTTGTCGACAGTTCCCCGGCCTCGTCTTTGAAGGCGTAGACGAGGTACCGCTTCCCAACTTCAAAATCGAATCCACAGTCACCGCCACCGAGACCCGTACTGAGCCGCATAGGCCTGCGCTGATCACCGCGGTAGGAGTGCAATACCTCAAACGAAACCTGCATTACGGTACCATCTTGGTCGAGGTCAGTGGCTTCGGTAGGTATGACATCTCCAATTTG
>PLBX01000496.1:247-12604 GCA_003135495.1 Acidobacteriaceae bacterium
GTGAGTCCAAGAATGACTGCCGCGATGAATTGAACATGCATTCTAATTCCCGTAGATTGACGAGTATTACACGTTTCGAGACAGCTTCAAAATTACTGCAGTTGAAGGCCCATTGACAGAAATTGTGAAACCATCGGCGAAACAGTGGTCCTACTATATGAGGTTGTAATTGAGCGTTTCCCTCGACTGCGGACTGCTAGCGTTTGACGGGCAAAACCGGGAAATACGTCTAACGCGAACTCCGTTGATTGCTGTCCAGAAGTCGGCTTCGAGNNAGCGCGTTTCTTGGGACTCGTCAGAAAAACCGCTCTGAGTGTGAGCCCAGTCACCCGATGAGGTGTTTACCTCACGTCACGCCGGGACCACATGCAAAAAGTACGGGAAATAACGGCTTTCACTGTTTTTCCTTTTGATGAGGTGGGAATCCTCCCGTCCGAGCCTGGCTACGGAGTGGCCTTCTGCAACGGCTTGCGCTAGCACACGTCTTGCGCCAGTCCGAAATTGCCCTCCTGTCACACCCGTTGCCTTCCGCTCCAGCCTCTCACGACTGAATCTTTCCGTCCTCCATTGGGCGCGGTGCTCTGGTTCCTCTGCTCGGGTGAAGGAACCAAATCACCTAACAGGAGAACAGAAAATGAAATCAGAACAAATCAACTCTCAGATCAATAGTAAGCGTCAGACTAAGACACGGTTGACGGGTTGAGTCCGCAGTCGGCGTCAACACGGCGCGGTGGTCCAAGGGGACCCAGGCCGGTCAAGGTTGAGACTTCACCACTTCACCAGCAATTCCTCCGTTAGCGCCTGTTTTCGCCAGTTACGCTGACATCACCAGCATTGTCAGCCTCCTGCTGCCCGCGACCGTGGTATACATACTGTCGATGGCCATCGAGGCTCAGCGCGGCGAGCCGTTTGTTTTCTGCGTCCCGCCTCCCCTTTCACGCCGAGTCATTCCACTCGCATATACAGCGTTTTTGCTGCTCTGCGCCGCCTACATCCCTTTGAAGGTCGGCCTCAGCCGCTTTTCCGAGGGCTTCGGGAATCATCCAGCCTTGTGGTTCCTGGCCATTGGGCTGGTGGCCGCAATCGCTTTGGCATTGCGCTTGGCTTTTCCGCCACGGGGCGCACAACCCAGGTTGCAAATCCGGCACGACAGCGTTCGCTTTATTCCCGGTCGAGTGGAGCGGCACTTATTTGCAGAACCAGCCATCGAGGCAGCCATTACGCCTCAATCGAGAGAGATTCTCCTCTGCCATAGCTTTCTCGAAGAACTTCCCGATGGGTATAAGGGTAATAATTCGTACGGCTGATGAAACGGAACGCGAGGTCAGGGCCAGGTTCTTGACTCTACTTGATGCGCAGGAATGTCGGAAGATCGTCGAAGGGATAACTGGCGCTACTGCGCTCCCGGTTCGGCTCGTTATCAGGCGGCGCTTGGCGGACGGAACCATCCAAGAGACGCCGTGGATTCGGCTTGCACCAAAAGCAAATATTGCTAGAGGCTTTGCGGCAGTGACAATCGGGGCTGTCCCTTACATTGGAGGAATCACCATTGGATACCTTTTGCCACGCCCCGCAGTAATCGTGGCCGTTGCTCTGGCTCTCTGGCTTGGTCAGACGCTTGCGGTTTCTGCGTTCGCGCACAGGCATCGCACACGGACTAAGTACCCGACACTATATTCGCTGACGACCCTCTTCACGTTCGGAGCCGCATACGGTTTTGCCGTTGTTGTAGTTGCCTTTGTAAGAGGGTTCCTGGGTTGGCGGCCGTGGTCGCTGCGCTTGTTTCTTGCGGTTCTAGTACTGCTGGCATGTCCGGATGCAGGGTGGGCTCAGGTGTCCGCCGCCATTTCCGGAAGAGTAGAAGACGCTTCCGGAGCCGCCGTGAGCGGCGCAACCGTCACGGTGAAGGATGTGGAAACCGGAGCGACGCGGGTCGTAACCACCGACCCAACCGGAGACTACCGGGTCCTCTCCCTGCCCATAGGGCTACACGAAATAAGAGCGAAGAAGGAAGGTTTCCAAGCTGCTGTCCGGACCGGGATTAAGTTAGACGTAGGCGAGCAAGCGGTAGTGAATCTTCGCCTCGCTGTGGGCAAAGCATTACAGGAGGTTACGGTTTCGGGAGAGGTTCCCGTGGTCAACACCACGACCGCTTCTGTCTCCGGGCTGGTAGGGGAGCGCGAAGTAAAAGACTTGCCGCTCAACGGCCGTAGCTTTGATAACCTGATTACCCTCAATCCCGGCACCGTCAACTATACCGCGCTGCGAAGCCCTAATACTACGACGAGCAACGGTAACGCGTTCGCGGTAGACGGGCAAAGACCAGGCGACAACCAGGTGTTGCTCAACGGGGTGGAATATACGGGATCGAGCCAACTAGCGGTGGCCCCGGGCGGGGTTAGCGGGGACTTGCTGGGAATTGACGCGGTCCGGGAGTTCAATGTTCTGACGGATGATTACGGGGCGGAATATGGAAAACGCGAAGGAGCCCAAGTCAGCGTGGTGACCCAGTCTGGCAGCAATACGCTGCATGGGACACTCTATGAGTTTGTCCGGAACAGCGCTTTGGATGGGCGCAACTATTTTGATCAGGGTTCGATCCCGCCGTTCCAGCAGAACCAGTTCGGAGGCTCCTTGGGAGGACCGATCAAGAAGAATCGACTCTTCTTGTTCGGCAATTACGAGGGATTTCGGCAGAGCAAGTCGCTCAGTAATCTCAGTGTTGTCCCCGACGCAATGGCTCGCCAGGGGTCCCTGCCAAATAGCAGTTGTGTGGAAACCCCAGTCCAGAACCTGAACCCGGCGATGCTGCCGTATATGTTCTTCTGGCCGCAGCCCAACGGTGGAGAGTTGGGCGGTGGCTGCTTTGGAGAAGCATTTTCATTCAATCATCCCGAGCAGTCCATCCGCGAGGATTTCGGAACTCTTCGCGCAGACTACATCCACAGCGATCGAGACACGCTCGCGGGTGCTTACACCATCGATGATGGTAATGGTCTAATCCCGTTAGCGGCTCCGCTGTTCGCGTCGGCTCTGGCGCTTCGCAGCCAGGTGATCAGCTTGCAGGAGACGCATATCCTGTCGCCGTGGGTCCTAAACAGCTTTACCGCCGGTTTCTCGCGCGCTGGTTTCGCCAACGATTCCTCGCCCTATGTCTCGTTCCCTGCAAGCCTTTCGTTTGTGCAAGGACTCGGCCCGGGCGGAATCGTCATTGGCGGTGGTCTTACGACCACGGCCAACGGTACGATCACCTCGGCCGGGCCTAACAATGCCTCGAGCGTCTGGAACCGCAGAAACCTCTTTACCTACTCGGATAGCCTGCAGATCAGCAAGGGAACTCATCAGATCAGCCTGGGAATCTGGTTGCAGAGGCTGCAGGACAATGAAGACACCGCTTCGCGCCAGTTGGGGCAAGCCAGTTTCGGCACCTTAACGACGTTCCTGCAGGGGACGGTCAGCAGCTTTCAAGTCGTGCCGACGGCTACTGAGTTGGGTTGGCGCAGCCTCATGGGCGCGTGGTACGTTCAGGACGCGATCAAGCTGCGACCCAATCTCACGCTTCAGATCGGCCTGCGGCACGAATTCGACACCGGTTGGAACGAGGAGGCGGGAAGGGCTTCTAATTTCGTTATCGGCGCGAACGGTGTGCTCGTGACCGCACCGCAAGTGGGCGATTCGGCCTTCACGCAAAACAACGCAAAATGGCTCTTCGGCCCCAGAGTGGCGCTGGCATGGGATCCTCACGGAAACGGGAGCACTGCAGTCCATGCGGGTTTCGGAATCCATTACTCGTTGTTAGACGCGCTCGCCTTTCAACTCAACTCCGTCCCCCCCTACAATGGATCCATCTCGTTCGCCAACGAGTCCTTATTTAAGATCATCCCTGTTGTTCCCAATGTGCCGCCAGCACCCCAGTGCAGCGGCGGCCCTGGAGTTCCCACGGGCTGCACGATCTATGCTCCCCAGGGAGTGCAGGCGAACGCGAAGATCCCAACCCTTGAGGAATGGAACTTAACGATCGAGCAACAACTAGACCGCAGCACAGCGCTCCGCATTGGTTATGTAGGATCCTTTGGCTACCACCAGCTTGTCAGCATAGATCCCAATAGCATTCCGCCGCAGATTTGCAGCAACCCGAGCGGCTGCACTGCCGGCGGCGTTGGCAAGGCGACGAGTTTGGTACCTCAGGGCGCCGAATACATCCCCGTAGACCTCCGTCCTAATCCTAATCTTTCGGGTGGATTTTTCTGGTATACGGAAGGCAATAGCAGCTACAACGCCCTACAAGTGGACGTGGTCAGACGTTTCACGCGAAAACTGCAATTCCGAGCGAACTACACGTTGTCGAAAAGTCTGGACGTAAATTCCGCGCCGACCGGGGCGCAAGCTAACAATCAGGCGCAAATGGTGTTGGATCGATTTGATTTGCGGCAAGATTGGGGGCCATCCGCGCTGAATGTAGCTCACCAGGCGCACTTCACGGCTACTTACGAACTGCCGTTTGGGCAGGGGCAATATTGGCTCGCGCATGCCGGCGGGGTGGCAGGGAACGTGGTCAGCGGCTGGGTGTTCAATACCATCACCACGTTGCTGAGCGGCTTCCCTTTGACGCCTCAGGACGGCTCTAACCGTTCCGGCGACGGAGACACGAGAAATCCGGACCGGCCCTCCCTGAACCCCAGCTTTAGCGGCCCGGTTGTGCTGGGCAGTCCCAATCAATGGTTCAATCCGAATGCGTTTGCGTTGCCACCGGCGGGTACCTATGGTGACTTGGGCAGAGGAACTCTAACTGGCCCACGCTTGGTGGAAGTGGATGCCTCACTGTTCAAGAACACGAAGATCACCGAGAAGATTGCCTTGCAGTTTAGAGCGGAATTCTTCAACGTGCTGAACCACACAAATTTCGACACACCCAACCTGACTGTATTTTCGGGCGGTACAATCAGCCCCTCAGCGGGATTAATCACCGCCACAGCCACCTCGTCCCGACAGATTCAGTTCGGCTTGAAGTTGATTTACTGATGGCGGGCAAATCGCCGGTGATGGAACTGGCGGAGGCGGAGCGAGACCACTCGGGCGCACTCACAAGAGCTGGCTGGATAACAACAAAAAGATGAAGAAGAAGCTGATCATCGCTGTTAACAACTCTTTTATACTTCTCCACCTCACAGTTGCAAACATCTGCCCTATGTTTAGCTTCTCGGAAGTGCTTAGCTATAACTCTTAACTGTAAGATGCTCGACGAATCAAATGCTTCTGCCCGATCTGCTTGCCCTCAGCGATCACCCAAAACCGGTTCTTCCGCACTTTTGGTGAAGGGCAAGAGCGAAACAAGCATAGGCGGCACCAGCAGAGTTAGTGGCGATGGTGTGGANNCACGACAAGGCTCACGACGCGAGCGCCGGCGAATCGCGCGGGGACGTTTATATTTCGCGCTCGCTGAAGAACCGAACCGTGAAGCCTGTCCGTGGCTAGGCCCTGAGTTGTTGCGGGCCGTAACCGTCGTAAAATCGCGTTTGCGCCAACAACCCTGTCGTTCGACTCTATGAATGCTGGACCCAGGCAGCGGGAGTNNTCCACGACCGAGAGAATCGCCGCAACCTTCGGTCCCGCTTGTGGGCTGCCGATGTGCAACCAATTCTTTCGACCAAGAGCTACCGGACGCATGGAGTTCTCCGCCAGGTTAGTGCCCGATGCGTAGATCTCAGCTTTTCGATCGCAGCGATTCGATCGGCGAAGTCGTGCTGCTGCGTGAGTGGAGGGAGCATGAAGGGGAGCTTTCTTAGTTCTTCCAACACGAGCTTGTCCTGAACGGCCTTCTTGCTACTGGCCCGTATTCTTCCGAGTGCATAGGGCGACGTCAGCAGAAACAATGCATAGGACGGATGTACAAGGTCAGGGATCAGCTTCACCCCGACGTTGTTTTGGCTTATATTACAGCGAGGAATTTCGGAAGGGATGACCGCAATGCGGTCGATTGTGCCGACTTTGCAAAAGACAATATCTCCAGAAACCAGCTCGCTTCTAGAATATTGAGAGTGCGTCCTTTCATCGATGAAAACGGCATGGCTCAAGTCTATGGTGTTTTGCTGAATGTCCGCGATGCGGATGAATGGAATCCCATCATTGCAGTATGCGGATGCTTTCAGATCAAACGCGCCCTTGAAAATGCGTTCACAGACATCGGCAAACCGTCGAACCGGGAACTGTCTTGGATTGTCGGCAGCGTTGCCAAATAGGTCTAGGAATGTGGATTGGGTAAGGGTGTCGAGTTGGACGAGAGCCGCGCGGCGCTTCGCCCGCAACTCGTCCGCCCGATCCAGTATCTCCGCAATACGCTGCTGCTCCTCAAGAGAGGGTGTGGGGACCGAGATGGCAGCTAGTCCCTGCCGTGTGATTTGAGGTTGGGCCGTACCGCTTATCGCCTTGGCGAGGTTTCCATTTCGTAACGCATAAACTAAGTAGGAAAGACTAACCCTGGACTCATCCACGTCGTCGAGCGCCATGGCATTACCAGTCACATACGATCTCGGCGCGCAAACTTTGACGGTCCCGCATGTCGCGCCGCGGCATGTTATGAGAACGGTAGGTTTTTCGTGATTAAATTTAGAATAATAGCCAATTCTCCCGTTTGCTCCGTAAACTGGATATCCGCTGGGCAGAAAGGCAGTTTGCGCGATAGTAGGCCACTGTTTAGGATTGCAGATCTCGAGCAGTGGCACGATTGGCCATGAGCTCTTTCTCACTTCATCATTCCTCTAACTCTTTCATCTCCTGTTGAATCTACTTCAACGATCGACCGTTCAACGAGAAACTCTACAAGATCACGCAAGATGGTATCCCAAAATGCAGTGGGCTACCAACGATCAAATTATCTAGCGAAAACGAGCGCACGGTTGGTACTCGCAGGCTCCTGCAACGGGCTCCGCAGGAACGGCTAGAATGTTCAGAGAGTGAGCAAACATAAACGCATTGCTGTTGGTACCGGCATCAGCCTGCTTCTACGATTGCCCGCAACCGACAAGTCGATTGAAAAGGTTGCAGAGGCCCATAGGAGAATCATCGCTGAGAACGGGTCGGTGTGGCTTGGAATCGTTGGGAAAACTTATTCGGCAAAGAACATTAGTCACATCAAAGAAAACGGCGAATTCCTTTACCTTGTTCAGAATACGCATGACGGGATTTCCGTTTACAAAGGCGAGATGTCGGATGTCAATGAGAAACTGCCTGAGACTCAATATCCTTTTGTGCCGAGGTACTACCACGGCCAAGGAATTACTGACAGAGCCAGGATTTGGGTCAAGCTGTTGTCTTTAGCACGTGTCGCGACGAAAGAGATCGAAGGGCTTCGGGTCGTCAGCTCCGGGAGAAAGGCGTCCGTTCTTCTTTCCGGAATGGCCTATCTCGGCATAGTGGAGAGGGAGTAGCTCTAACGGTCAAGATAACATGGAGAGAGGTGTATTATGTGCCCATTGAGATTTCGTCGAGTTCGAGGAAGAAAGTTTCCACAACCCGAACCATAGGCAAACAGCTGAGCTTCTGCTCGGATGACACGCTCGCTTCAGCTCAATATTCTCTCTAGTTCTTTCATCCCCTGCTGAATCTCCCCCTCTAGCTTCGCCAACTCGGCAAGGATCTCTTTAGGCGGGCGATGCTCCACCGCTTCGTGGACTACCTCCTTATAGCGATTGAGGCTCAGATCGTAGCCCTGCACGACAATGTCCGCCTTGGGCACGCAAAAACTCTGCGCGGTGCGCGTACGTTTGCATTCGCTGCCGTCGCGCTTTCGCCATCGGGCAAGGATGTCGGGCAAGTTGTTCTTGGCGTGCTCATCCGTGCTGAGCGCGGTTTTTGGCATCGCGCCCAGTTTATCTTCGCTCAGTAGCGGCGTGCGCTTGTCGTCCAGCGACATGCCGTCTGCTTCCACGTCGTAAAACCACACCTGATCGGTGCCGCCTGAGTTGGTCTTGGTGAAGAGCAGAATGGCCGTAGAGACTCCTGCATAGGGTTTGAACACGCCACTGGGTAGTGAGATCACTGCGTCAAGCTTCTGATCCTCGATCAGCATCTTTCGCAGGCTCTTGTGCGCGTTGCTTGATCCGAAGAGGACTCCGTCGGGCACGATGACGGCGGCTCGTCCGCCGGGTTTGAGGAGTCGGAGAAACAGCGCCAGAAAAAGCAGTTCGGTCTTCTTGGTCTTGACCAACTGCTGCAAGTCCTTGGCACAGCTCTCATAGTCGAGCGACCCGGCGAACGGAGGATTCGCCATGACCAGCGTATATTTTTCGTCCTCGCCCGCGTGATCTTGGGAAAGCGAATCGCGATAAACCACGTCTGGGTTTTCAACGCCGTGCAGCAGCATGTTCATGCTGCCGATTCGCAGCATAGTGTTGTCGAAGTCAAAACCATGGAACAGGTCACGGTGGAAATGTTGCCGGAGCTTGGCGTTGGTCATCACCTCGGGATGCCGCTCGCGCAGTGATTCGCCCACGGCCACCAGAAATCCGCAAGTTCCGCAGGCCGGATCGCAGACGATATCNNTATTCGTAAAGATCGCCCTTGGTGTCCCGGTCTTCCATCGGGACCTTGTCGATCATGTCCACCACCTTGGCCAGCAGCGCGGGCGTGGGGATGGTGAAGCGCGCGCCCTCCATGTGCTTGGAGTAGGTTGTCCCGTTGCCTCCCAGAGTGCGCAGCCAGGGGAAGACGTGCTCGCTGACCATCGTGTACATGTCGCGCGGATCGGTGTTCTTGAAGCGATTCCAGCGGTAGTCCTGAAAGGATCGTTTCTTGCTGTCTTTCCCCTCGGGAAAGAAGCGCTTCTGCATCGGCTTCTTTTCCCGATTGGCCTTCAGTTCCTCGGCGGTTTCCTGCTCGTCCAGGCGCTTGAGAAATAGAAGGTAGGTGATTTGCTCAATGACTTCGAGCGGATTGGAGATGCCGCCCGACCAGAAGGCATTCCAGATTTGATCGATTTGACTGCGAATTTCGCCGGTAAGCATAAGGTTCTAGGGGGGTAACTCAGAATACTAACCCAGATTTGGCAGCAGCGACACTTCGGCCCGGCAGTCCCTAGCCGTCACGCTTCCGCTGAAATCCCAACGAGTTCCGCCAGCGACTGCCAATGCCCTCGGATGTGGGCAATAGCCTTGCCGGATTCGACCTGCATACCAATGCGAAACACCAATTCGTGATCGAATCGCAGATGTGGGAATGTTCGCGAGCTGCGGTTGGATTCGTTGCGAGAACACTTCGCTCNNGACATGTTTGGCACGAGCGTCCGGGCGGCGTGCTGCTACTCGCCCGATTCGTGCTGCGTCCACGAGACGCTCGGTCGCTCCGTCAACTGCACAGTCAGCACAGTTGGCGCTTCTGTCTTGGATGGGTTTCCCGCAACCGCTACAGACGTGCTCCGGTTTCGGCTGCTTTACCTCGGGTATGTTGCTGCCCCTTGCTTCGCGCTTGATCCGCTGAGTCGCCGCTACGCGGGCACGCACCTTGACAGGGTTTGCTCGACCCGCGCAAAAATCTTCCCTCCATTCCGGGGCAGGCAGTAAAGACATTCCAACAAGTTACCGCACAGCGCTACAAATCGTGTTTGCCCATCATTCAATCCAGCGCTAGAATTCACCTCGCTAAACAAGCGAGGCCAGAGGACTAGGCAGGCAATCCAATGAGCGAACGTACGAGATTTCTGATAACGGGCGGCTTGGGCTTCATCGGCCAATCGGTCGTGAGCAATCTTTTGCAGCGCGGCATTCCAAGCGTCGTCGCCGATCAATCAGCGGATGCGGAAGCCGTCTCTAGCTTGCAAAAGATCGCCAGCCGCACGGGCGCCATGTTGGATTTCGTTCCCATGGATGTCAGCGACTTCCGTGACGTGATGGGGGTTTTTCATAGGCATCCCGGCATCACTCACACAATTCACCTTGCGTACGTGATGGGACCCTTGGTTGATGAAAACACCTCGCTCTCGACTCGCGTCAACATCCTCGGGATGACCCACATGTTTGAAGCCGCGGTGCACCACAAGCTTTCACGTCTCGTGTTCACGAGCAGTGAAACCGTGGCTGGCCCATCGCAAGAGACCTATGGCGACCGGCCAGTCACCGAGGACGATTTCTGCGATCCGTCTTCTCACGTTTTCACTTATGCAGTCATGAAGCTTCTGAACGAACACATGGGCCGACGATACGTCCAGCGTCATGGCGCCAACATTGTGTGCACGCGGCCGCCAGTTGTTTTCGGTCACGGCCGTAAGCGCAGCGCGGTCATGTGGGCTGAGCACTTCGCTTCTAAACCGGCTGTCGGCGAACCCGTCACTTTGCCGTTCGGCGCTCAAACACGTGACACTTGGATCTATAAGGACGACTGCGCTGAACAGCTCGTGCGACTCGCGCTTAAGCCCAAGCTCGCCCACTTCGTCTACAATAATGGCGGTCACTGCGTCACGGCCGCCCAACTCGCGACGATCGTCAGAAAATGGATCCCCGAAGCACAAGTAGACTTCGCTGACGACGCGGGCACGCCGCTGATTGACCATCAAGACGGCACGCGTTTGATTCGCGAGATCGATTTTGTGCCTCGCCCTCTTGAAGAAGGGGTAAGGGCGCACATTAACGAGGCTCGCTTATCTTCACGCCTGCCGGCTATCTAGCGCATTTGCCCAAGGACATATGCCACCGTTCATTAGCACCGTTGTAGGCAGCTACCCGCGAAATACGAGCGTGGAAGATACGATGAAGAAACCCTCGCTCAGCCGTGCGGAAATCGACGAGCTCATCCAATGGGCGGCACGCGATCAGGCGGAACTCGGACTGGACGTCATCACCGACGGCGAGGGGTATCGCGAGAACATGTACTATTTTTATCAGAAGCGGCTCGATGGAATCACATTCGAGGGAATGCTCAAGCAAACCTTCGGAACAGCGGGTTTCGCCATCGAGTGCGCGCGCGTGACCGGTGAGATCAAAAATTCGAGCTTCGAGTTGGCTCGCAACTGGAAACTTGCGCGCGATGCCGCTCCTTCCCGCTGCTGCGTGAAACAAACTGTGACCGGCCCGCATGTCCTTACACGTTTCAGCGTCAATCAGCGCCCGGACTTGTACCCGGATGAGCAAACGCTGTGTCGCGCATACTCGAAGGTCTTGGCAGGGGAGCTGCGAGAGGTGATCGCGGCCGGCTGCGAATTCATTCAGTTCGATGAGCCGATGTGGACTGAGTCGCCCGAAGATAGCGTGTGGGCTGCGGAGATATTGAATGAACTGATCGATTCTCTGCCGCGGGTCAAGTTCGGGCTGCACGTCTGCGGCGGCAACCCCAAGCGACGGCGCGTATATTTCACCAAATATACCGACTTGGCGCGCGCATTCCGGACTATCAAGATTGATGAAGTCTCTCTCGAGCACTGCACACTCGGCTACGATTTGATGGAGCTGTGGAAGCAGTGGGATTTTAGAGGCAACTTGGCCCTTGGCGTGATCGACCAGCGGAGTGATGCGATTGAAACCCCGGACATCATTCGGGAACGAATGATGCCAGCGCTCGCATATTTTTCTCCTGATCGGCTTTTGCTCACCAGCGAGTGCGGTTTTGGACATGTACCGCTCGATGTTACCCGCAACAAACTCCGCGTCCTCGCCCAAACTTGTCGCGAACTCCGGACATGAAATAATTAGCGAAACGAAGCTCTCGGTTTGGGCCAGAAGCGGAGGCCGAAGAACGGGAAGAACGGTGGCAGGGCGTGAGTGAACTTGGGTAACTGCGAGCGAAGCTCTTATGCGCCACGTCCATCATCCGTGGGTCGCTACCGTATTCTTGCCCCTTAGTTCTCTGGCTGCAGCGGCGCGGCAGGCTTGGCGAATTTCTTGTCGTCGATCGGAACATTTTGTTGCATCTCGTCGATTTGAATTGTGAAGCGTCCGCCAGGGCGGGCAACGGTCCAACGGAACGGAGTCCTCACCGCGCCTTCCTGACGATAGTCTGCGTAGTCTATTTGGGCGGGATTGAGGCCGAGGGGCGTATCCACATAACGCAGGAGGCGGATCAGCAACCCAGATTCCTGATCGAAATAAAGTTGCACGGGAGGGCGATTGTCGCGTATTCCCGAGACAACATAGGTTGGGCGGCCATCGACCTTTTCCTGCTGTTGCACGCGCAACTCCCTGAAAATCTGCCTCAGGTCCATCGCGCACTGCGGGTAAGCATCCATCTGGGACGCATCGAGTTCCGCCGAACTCATCTCGTGAACGCCGTGACCCGGAGTGGTCAGCCACCCGACTTGCGCGTTAAAGCCTGTGATACTTTCGCCGTTGGGAAAGCGCACCGTGGTGACTCGGTTGGCTGGTTTCTTGGTGT
>PLBX01000496.1:12670-12948 GCA_003135495.1 Acidobacteriaceae bacterium
ACTAATGACCGGTATGGCTACCGGTTTGTGGGCGCCCCGATGACAGGCATAACAGGTCACTTCTTTATGTCCGTCAAAGTTATCCTTATTAATAGCGAACATCATCCGCATCATTTTGCGGGCCGTCTGCTTGGTCTCTTTGTCATCCTTGTCGAACGCATTTTCCAGATGGCAGAAATCGCATTGCACACCCAAAGATGCTGTGATGAATTGCATTGCCGGAATCAATTGGTCGGCGGGCACTCCTTTGAGTACCTGAATGTTCTTGTAAACCTGCT
>PLBX01000222.1 GCA_003135495.1 Acidobacteriaceae bacterium
AGACCTCTTGGTAACCCATACCACTTGCCGCCAGATGGCGAGTTAAACCTTTATTAATCATCTGGTTGGAACAAAACTACTACTAGACATTTTCACCTGATTCACTCAAGGGATAACCTTTGTCTCTTCAGCTTCAGATGCCGTTTGAGGGTAAATTGCAAGACTGCAAACTTGGCCGCGTAGAGCGTCGCCCGTCCAGACCTAATCGATATTCGGAGATGCAGTGACGGCTTTGCGTTGGAGGTCTATGGCGACCATCGCGCCCCCTTTGTGACAAAAGCAAATTGCAGCTAGCAGCTAAAGGATGGCGAAGGCTCTGACCGGGAAGGTTCCGAAGCCTTTTACTTTGACGGGAACGGCGAATAAGGCGAAATCTTTTGGCGGGAGCGCGGCGAGGTTGGTCATGTGCTCCACGATGGGAATTTCCTGCTTCAAAAGGATGCTGTGAACGGGACGCCGCAAGTTCTGGACGTCATCGATGTTATGGGAATCGATGCCCACAAGCGCGACTCCCCTGTCGGCTAGAAACTTTGCCGCATCTTCGGTGAGGAAGGGATGGCCCTCGAAGTATTGGGGAGTGTTCCAGTTTCTTGACCATCCGGTTTCAACGAGGATTGCTTTGCCCGCGAGATTTTCATTGCGCGGGAAACATGAGACGTCGATGGCCTGCTTATGCTGGGCGGTGATTTTGATGGCTGGAAGATTCGCCAGTTTTTTGAGTTCGAGCTGGGACAGGTCTTTGCCGTTTTCGTAGCGGTGAAAGGGAGAGTCCAGATAGGTCCCGGTATTCGCGACCATTTCGATCTTGCCGATTTGAAATTCCACGCCTGGGGCATAGTGCTGGCGCGAAGCTTCGCGGCTCAGGTAATCGCAGATAATGGGAGCGGGGAGGCCCTTGTATGTGACGAGGCCGTGGGCCACGGTGTGGCTTAGGTCGATCAGGGTGCGAGCGGCTGGCATAGAAAGTGGGGTTATTCTGACATAACCTACGTGAAGTTTATTCTTCTTGACTATTTTTCTTGACTATTTCGATGGTATATACCATAATATATACCATGCCGCGAACCGCTAAATTATTTCTCAACGGCCGCAGCCAGGCGGTGCGTTTACCCTCGGAGTATCGCTTTGAGGGGTCGGAAGTGTTTGTGCGGCGCGATCCGGCGACTGGTGACGTGATTCTTTCGCGGCGCCCGGAATCGTGGCGCGATTTTTTTGCATTTCTGAAAACTGCGGACGTGCCTGAAGACTTTCTTTCCGATCGCGAGGATGCTCCTCCGCAGAAGCGCGAATTGTTCTAGATGGCTGTCCGCTATCTTCTCGATACCAATACCGCCAGCTACATTATCAAAGGCAATTTTCCGCGGGTGCGGGAGAGGCTGCTGAAAATTCGCATGGCCGAAATTGGGATTTCTGTTGTTACCGAGGCGGAGCTGCGGTTTGGAGTGGCGCGGCGTCCGGAGGCGACCACGCTGAAAAGAGTGGTGGAGGAATTTCTTTTGCGCGTGGAATCGGTGGCGTGGGACTCAGAGGCAGCGCGGGAATACGCGCGTATTCGCGCTTTGCTAGAGACGGGTGGCGAGCCGATGGGGAATTTGGATTTGATGATCGCGGCCCAAGCGGTGGCGGCGGGGGTTGTGCTGGTGACGCGGGACCATGTGTTTCGTCGGGTTAGGGGGTTGCGGGTGGAGGATTGGAGTTAGGTCATATCTTTCTGTTGTCCAATTCCCAAGAATTTCAGGATTTCAATCGCTTCCATCCCCGTGTTGCCGCTTCCTCTGGATTGCACGGAGAGAAGAACTCATAGTGGGTGCAAACATCGCAAGTAAAAGTCCTTAGGAGTAGTTGGCCGATCACGCGACTACTCTCGTCGTATAGGGGGAGATGCAACGATCCGTAAAGTCTGTCAGTCTGATAATAGCCTTTGCCGCATATTCGACATGGAAGTCTGAGGTTGCCGTCCTTCCCTCTTCCGGGCGTGCCATTTTTTAGGCTCGCGAGGGTCTCGTTAACGACCTCAAGCAACTCGCCAGCGGAAGCCAAACAGTCGGATGCGGACTCCACCACGCATTTATCTAGAATCAAATTCACCAAATGCATGGCTTCCTCGTTCGGAAACTTCATTGTTAGGTCAAACTCCGGCTTTCGGTGGTACCAGAGAGGGAGTTTCAAACGTCCTGACACCATGCACCACAATAGTTTCCCGAGCATATACACGTCAAAGTTGGGATCTACTTCTTCGAGTCGTTCGCCGAGGTCCGCCCAGGTCGGCATATAAGTACGCGATCCAACTCTTTCATTCGTGCACGTCAGTCGCTCCCGCTGCTCTGGCAGGTAGACAATACCGAAGTCCCCAAGAACTAACTCGCCGGATTCCCGAATGAAGACGTTGGCTGGCTTGATATCTCGATGTACTTTTTTGTCTTTATGAAGAGACGCCACGGTTGCGACTAAGTAGCGGAATGCCTCAAGCGCGGCAACCGCCTCACCTTCGAATTTGTCAGGATGCTTTTCCAGTGTTCCGCCCGGCATAAGCTCTGTAACCATCCAGTGTTCTTCTTCGTTGGCATCCAGAAGGCAAATCAAGCCGGGCCTATTCTCCTTCAGAACTGCAACTTCATTCTTCAGGCGGCCCACTGCTTCTGCGGCTTCTCTCCCGTTGTGGGGAATATTGAACACCTTAAGGGCGCCCAGTTCATTAGGGAGATCTGGCCGTGCATACAACCAACTCGCCTCGGCAAATTCTGCGAACCTAGCCCGATCCAGTAGCTCGCGGAAATGATCGAGACACCGGGCGCGTTCCGCGACGCGCGCTGGGTTCCGGGCCTTATAAACAGTCCCTTGTCCCCCGGCTCCAAGCGGGGGCTCGATCAATTCCCACCCTCCGTATTTCGACATCTTTTCGGTACCTCCATCTGCAGATTAAACCGAAAGCGGCAGTCGGGGCAAAAATGAATATCTCCGGATCGGAGGTGTGAAGGTAACGCTCAGCCTACACTTTTTGGCGCAGCCTTGCGGCTTAAGTGTTGGACGCCTTGGACGAGCGAGGTCGCTCGTTTCCACACAAAAACTCTTTTGTTGGGGCTGGAGCAAACTGTTTGGTTTGGGTGTCTGTATGTTTAACGGGCCCGTTGCGCAGGATGATGCTCATGTTCAGCACACTGGAAAACATCGGGGAAAGCCTTGTCCATCGGGGCAGGGCCACGCTGACTTCTTTCACGATACAAGCGGTTGGGTTGAGCTTGCTGTTGGCGGTTCCGCTGCTCACGGTTCAGGGGCCGCCGCGGCTGCAATGGATGAGGGAATCAATGCTTCCGACGCCATCATCATCGGAGGCGCCGGATGGGCCGCTGACGGTTGTGCGAAGGCCGGTTCGTTGGTCGAATTTTTCCGAGGGACGGATTGTGGCGCCTACGCGAGTGCAGGATGCGATTGAGCGTCTTAACGAGCTGGCGATTGCGGCTTCTCCGAACTTTTCTCCGGACGTTTCTCCGAACTTCGCTGATGCTGGTGTTGGCGCGAGTGGAGGGACGGGGAGGCGCGGAAGCGGAGTGCTGCACTCGTTGGGAGATGAAGCTGTGCCGCCTCCAGCGCCGGCGGAGAGGCCAGCGCGTCCAATGAAAATTTCGCATTGGGCGGAAGGGAATTTGATTCTTCGGGTACAGCCGGCTTATCCGGCACTTGCGCGTGCGGCGCGTATTCAGGGGACGGTTGAGTTGCGGGCTGTCATCAGCCGGACGGGAACGATTGAGAATCTGATTGTGGTCAATGGGCACCCGATGCTGGTGCGGTCGGCGATTGATGCCGTGAGGCAGTGGAGATATCGTCCGTATTTGTTGAATGGGGAGGCGGTGGAAGTGGAGACGGAGATTACGGTGAATTTTTTGTTGGCGGGGCGATGAGGTTGGGTGAGCTGCCGAGCTTTGCTCGACCGGACGGGCGAGGACGCCCGTCGCTCCACGCTCAAAAACAAAAGCCGCCAGTTTTGCTGGCGGCTTCAAACCTTGCCGAGCTGCTTGGACGGGCGAGGTCGCCCATCCCACACTGTTACTCTCTAGCTTTCGTAGAGCAATACGCCTTCGGTTTTTTCCGCGTCTACTGGACGGTAGTAGAGTTTGTTGGCTTCGAGGAAGACCTCTATGAAGGCTGGGCGGGTTGTGATCGTGCCTTGGATCAGCGCTTCGGACAGCGGGTCTTCTATGTATTTCTGCAAGGCTCTCCGCAATGGTCTGGCTCCGTAGCTGCGGTCGGTCAGGGTTTGGTTCAGAATCCATTTTTTGGCTTCGTCCGCGACGGTTACTGTGATCGAACGTTGCGCTAGATTCTGGTTCAACTGGCTGACCATCAGTTCGAGAATCTGGATGAGGTCGTTTTCGCTGAGCGCTGTGAAGAGGATGATCTCGTCCACGCGGTTCAGGAATTCGGGATTGAAGGTGCGTTTGACTTCGCTCTTCACCAGATCTTCGACTTTTTCGGAGACCATCTCATCTTTCGATGACTGGAAGCCTAAACCTTCGCGCTTCATCAAATGACGCGCGCCGATGTTGGAGGTCATGATGATGATGACGTTTTTGAAATCGACGGTGTTGCCTAGGCCGTCGGTCAGTTGGCCATCCTCAAAAACCTGCAGCAGGATATTGAAAACGTCGGGGTGCGCCTTTTCGATTTCGTCCAAGAGGACGACAGAGTAGGGCGCGCGCTTGACGCGTTCGGTTAATTGGCCGCCCTCTTCGTAGCCTACGTATCCCGGAGGCGAGCCGATTAGTTTGGAGACGGAGTGCTTCTCCATGAACTCCGACATATCGAAGCGGACTAGAGCTTTGTCGCTGCCGAACATGAAGTGAGCCAGGGTGCGGGCGACTTCGGTTTTTCCTACGCCAGTTGGGCCTAAGAATAAGAACGAACCGATAGGACGATTCGGGCTCTTGAGGCCAGCGCGGGAGCGGCGGATAGCGCGGGCCAGAGCGCTGATCGCTTTCTCTTGCGAGATGATGCGGCGATGCAGCTCTTCTTCGATGCGCAGAAGTTTCTGTGTCTCTTCTTCTTTGATCGAGGTGATGGGAACGCCGGTCCAGCGCGATACCACGTCCTCGATGTCCTCCCGACCGACAACGCCGGTGGAGGATTCATCGAGGTGGTATTTTTCGCGAAGGGTGCGCAGGTTCTCGCGCTCCTTGCGTTCTTCGTCAGAGTAGAAGCGCGCCTTCTCGAACTC
>PLBX01000154.1 GCA_003135495.1 Acidobacteriaceae bacterium
GAACGCGGCATTCGCACGTTCGAAACTTATACGCGCAACACCATGGACATTTCCGCGATACCAATCGTTCATAAACTTTCGCATCTGCCCATGACGGCGGATCCTTCACACGGCACAGGACGCCGCGACAAAGTGACACCTATGGCGCTTGCGTCAGCCGCGGCTGGCGCGGATGCGATGCTGATCGAAGTTCATCATCAGCCCGACAAAGCGCTCTCCGACGGCGCGCAGTCGCTGTATCCCGAGCAGTTTGCGAAGTTGATGGAGCAGCTCAGAATGATTGCCCCCGCGGTGGGCCGCGAGATTGCATAGACGGCGCTGCGGGCTTCCGTTCCGCGCAATCGGAACGTTCGTAGCTTGCGGCTCGTAGCTCGCAGCAGCGCGGCTAGTTACCTATCCGCTCCGCGCGAGACAACACTTAATTCCAGACAAAGCCCATGCCCTTCAAACAAGTCACCATCATCGGAACCGGGTTAATCGGAGGCTCGCTCGGCCTCGCGCTGAAGAAGCGCCATCTCGCCGGAAGAATCATCGGCTGCGATCACGCTCCCGTATTGGAGCGAGCCCAGGACTGCGGCGCCATTGAAGGCGGTAGCATCTATCCCGCGGAAGCGATCAGCGGAAGCGATCTGGTGGTGCTGGCAACTCCCGTGATCCGGATCCTCGATCTGATCGATCGCCTCGGTCCGGCGATATCGGCCAAGACGCTGGTCACCGACGTAGGCAGCACCAAGTTAGAAATCGTACAGCACGCCACAAAATCTTTTGCAAAGAATTCCGAGCAAAGATTTCTGGCGGGCCACCCTATGGCAGGCAAAGAACAGGCGGGCGTGGAATTTGCCGATGCCGATCTTTTCGAAGGCGCGGCCTGGCTGTTCACGCCGCTACCCGGCCAAAATGTTCATGCCGGGCTGTGCGGTGAATTTATCCACTGCGCGGAAAAGATTGGTGCGAAGACCGCGGTCGTCGATGCCGCCGATCATGACCGCTTTTGCGCATGGATCAGCCATTTGCCGCAGATGATTTCGACTGCACTGGCTACCGCGCTGGTCGACGAGTTTGGCCCGGACGCCCCTATTCTCGACATCGGCGGACGAGCTCTGCGAGAAATGACCCGCATCTCCGGCAGCCCCTATTCAATGTGGCGTGACATCGCCATCACGAACCGTAAGAATTTGAGCGATGTGCTGCTGAAGTTGGAACAACGCCTCGCGCACATCCGTGAGAATCTGGACTCAAAGCAACTGGCGGACGAATTTGAGAAGGCACATCAGTTGAGGAAGAAGCCAGCGAGGCGGAAGGAAGAAAATCTATAATTTTGTAATCTCTAATTTTGTAATCTTAAAAACCGAAACGCTAGTAAGGCCAGCAAGTTCAAGTTACAAATTTAGAGATTACAAAATTACTAATTCCCCCTATAGAATTCAGGTGTTATGCACAAAGTTGTTGCGAGCGCTGAAGAGGCGATCAAGGACGTGTTCGATGGCGCCTCAATTATGGTGGGGGGCTTCGGCTTGTGCGGCATGCCGGAAAACCTGATTCGCGCTCTCACTAAAAAAGGCATTAAGAACCTCACCACTATCAGCAATAACGCCGGCGTCGATGGTTTTGGCGTGGGAATGCTCCTCGCGAACGGTCAAATCAAGCGTCACATCGGCACATACGTCGGCGAAAATAAATTGCTGGAAAAGATGGTGCTGGATGGAACCGTGCAACTCGATCTAGTTCCGCAAGGCACTTTTTCTGAACGCATTCGGGCTGGTGGGGCTGGGATTCCTGCTTTTTTTACACCTACAGGAGTGGGAACGTTAGTCGCTGAAGGCAAAGAAGCGCGCGAGTTCGACGGCCGTATGTACATCATGGAACGGGCGCTGCGGGCGGACTTTGCGTTCATCAAAGCTTGGAAGGGCGACCGCTGGGGCAATCTTGTTTATCGCAAGACGGCGCGCAATTTTAATCCGATGATGGCGACCGCGGCGAAGATTACGATCGCGGAAGTAGAGCATCTGGTGGAACCGGGGGAGTTGGATCCGGAGATGGTGCATACCCCGAGCGTGTTTGTGAATAGGATTTTTCAGGGCGAGAAGTTTGAGAAGCGGATTGAGAAGCGGACTGTGGTCAAAGCGTCGACAGGATAAAGAAGAGTCGTTCGTGGTTGGTCGCTAGTCGTTCGCGGAGCGTTATAGCTCTCGACGTTCACCAACGACCAGCGACTAACGACCAATGATTCCCGACGAACGACTATCAACCGACGACTTTCTACTCGTAGGAAACCATGACGACCACATCGAAGCCCACAAAAGACACCGACAAACGCGAACATATCGTAAAACGCATCGCCCGCGAATTGCGCGATGGATTTTATGTCAACCTCGGCATCGGTTTGCCTACGCTGATCGCCAACTACGTTCCGGCGGGGATGGATGTGATTCTGCAGTCCGAGAACGGAATGCTCGGGATCGGCCCTTACCCGGTGGAAGGTTCGGAAGATGCGGACCTGATCAACGCCGGAAAAGAAACGGTCACCGAGATGCCGGGCACGGCGTACTTTTCCAGTGCTGATTCCTTTGCCATGATTCGCGGCGGCCATGTTGACTTAAGCGTCCTCGGCGCGATGGAAGTCGACGAACTGGGTAATCTCGCGAACTGGATGATCCCCGGAAAAATGGTGAAGGGCATGGGTGGCGCAATGGATCTGGTAGCCGGTGCTCGTCGCGTCATTATCGGCATGGAGCATGCGACCAAAGATGGGCAGCCAAAGATTCTCAAAAAATGTACACTCCCGCTCACCGGCGTGAAAGTAGTCGACACGATTGTGACGGAAATGGCTTACATCCGCGTTACGCCGGAAGGCTTGCTCCTGGAGGAGATCGCTCCGGGCCTGACGGTCGAGGATGTGCAGCGGGCTACCGAAGCTAAATTGCGCGTTAGTCCGGAACTAAAAGCGATGTAGAAAGCAGTCGGCGGCTCCAGTTGTCCGCTTTCGGTAAGTGCATACTCCTTAAGTGTGGCTTCGATTTAAATTCTCGAAAAACGAAACGGCGCACTTAGCAGGCGGGCGGGAAGCATTACCGCTGCCCAAACTAAGGCTAGAACTCCATGGACGGCTATGCCAACCAGGCGGAAGGGCAGCAAGAACAGCCATACGACCGGGTAGAGGAGCAGCGCAAGCAATGCCAAGGGCCAGCAGAGCAGAAACAGAAAGCACCATAGCAGGAAGGCGATCACGAAAATATTCCTCCTGAAATCTATTACGCAAGCGGATTAGAAAAGTTCGCTGGAACGCTGTTCAGCGCCGATTTTTTTTACCATACCAGGCACGAAACAACCTGGGCGATTTCTCTTAATAAAAAAAAAAAATATGTTGAGTCTCAAAGAAGCACCCTCTGTGACCCCAGTCCCTCTGTGCTCCCTGTGGTTAAGGTTTAAGGTGCTTTTGCAGGAATTGTAGAGCGCGCGGGCCCGCGTCTTTCCAGGTTTCGGTCTCGAAGCCGTGGCCAACTGCGGGATAGATTTTTATTTCGTACGGAATTTTCTTCTTCTCCAACAAATTCTGCAGGTTGTAGGCCTCTTCGACCGGGACAGTCGCGTCTTCCTCGCCGTGAAGGATTAATACCGGACAAAGGCGCCGCATGAAGAGCTTCATCTCCTTTGGCATGCCTCCGAAGAATTCGACGACGATTTTTATGCGGGGGTCAATCGCAGAAGTCGAGAGCGAAAGATAGGCACCCAGCGAAAAACCGAGAAGCGCAATGCGGCTGGCATCGACCTGCGGCTGCTTCTCTACGAAGCTGATCGCATCCCACAAAGTTTTCATCCACAGCGGAAAATTGCGAAAGATGATTTGCTTGTCGGCGTACTGGGTTCCAGTGCGGTCGAAGTAGTGCAAAAGATAGACGGCGAAACCTTCACTGGCAAGCACTCCCGCATAGCGCTCCATGCCAGCGACGTTGCCGCCGGCGCCGTATAGGGCGATAACGGCGGGAAGTTGAACGGCCGGGTTGTCCGGCAAATAGGCGTCGAGGCGGATGGATTTGCCTCCGCTCTCGAAGGTGAGCGGAGCTTGGGCGATTGTCGGCATGAAGTGAGTTAGATTATCGCCACTGACCGAAAGATGCTGATTGCGACAATGTCGCGATCAAGGGATCGCTTACCGCTTCCGAGATCAGGCGCTTCGCCTTGATTGCTTCGGGAATAAACCCTCCGACGGAAAGGGCGATTCCAAAGGCAAGCATTCCCCACGGGATCGGAGATGCGGTCGGACGTGAAACAGCGACCCAAGTCACCATGCCGAGCCAGAAGATCATGAAGATGGCGACGACCGGATGCAGGAACATGGTCACAGAAATCCGCGTGCCCACGCCGTAGGACGCGATCCTGCCCCGAATCATGGGCAAAAAAGAATTACGATAGCGAATGTTTCTTCGCAGCTTAAAGGAATCTTCCTGTACCGAACCAATGAAGGGCGCGCCGTCCGCCTGATTGAACGGAAATGACTGACGCACGGATTCCCAGAATGAGAGCTTGCCTCGCACGATGGCTCGCAGGCGTTCAACAACCACCGGCGGCGGAGCATTGACCTCGATTTCGAAGCGATAGAACGGCATGATCCTCTCATGACTCTATCCGCCAGATTAGAACCGTGACTAGTTCCTAAAGACGTACCCCGGTTGGGTATTTTTAACTTTTCTTGTGAAGGCTTTCAAGGGAATCGTTATAGGGGGCGCGAGCTATACCTCGTTCGGTAATAATGGCGGTTACGTATTTCGCCGGGGTCACGTCGAATGCGGGATTTTCGATTCCTACTCCGTCCGGAGTCATCTGCTTACCGCCGATGTGCGTTACTTCCCTCTTATTGCGCTGTTCGATGGGAATCTTGCTGCCATCGGAGGCCTGCAAATCGATCGTCGACATCGGCGCCGCCACGTAGAACGGAATATTATTTTCTTTCGCCAAAACTGCAACCGTATAAGTTCCAACTTTGTTAGCCACGTCTCCGTTGGCGGCAATGCGATCGGCTCCCACAACGATCGCGCCGATTTTTCCTTTCTGCATCATCACTCCCGCCATGTTGTCGGAGATGACTGTCGTGGGAATGCCGTCTTTCATCAGCTCCCATGCGGTTAGGCGCGAGCCTTGCAGAAAAGGACGCGTTTCGTCCGCATAAACGTGTATCTTTTTGCCCGCTTCCACGGCGGCGCGGATTACTCCGAGCGCGGTGCCGTAACCAGCGGTGGCAAGGGCTCCCGCGTTGCAATGTGTCAGGACGCCTCCGCTTGCGGGCATGAGCGTGGCTCCGTGACGGCCCATGGCTTGGTTCGCGGCGATGTCTTCGGCGTGCATGCGCTGCGATTCCTCGATCAGCGCTTGCTGAATCTGCGGAATAGTTTTGCTACGCAGCGATTCAAATTTCTCCGTCATGCGGCGGATCGCCCAGAAAAGATTTACGGCAGTGGGCCGCGTCTGACCCATGTTTTCGCAGATCCCAGCGAATTCCGTTTGTAGATCGCCGATGTTATCGGCTTTGGATTTCTGAACACCGATGGCAATCCCCATGGCTGCCGCAACGCCGATGGCGGGAGCTCCGCGCACGATCATATTCCGGATAGCATCGGCTACCTGCTGGTGCGTGGTACAGGTTACATACACTTCTTCGGTGGGCAGCTTCGTCTGGTCGATGAAGACTACGCCGGATTGGGTCCATTCGAGAGTTTGAATCATAAGTTGGTGGTTCGTCTTTCGCTGTTCGTCATTCGCGATTCTTGATGGAGAGCCGGGCGTCCCCGCCCGGCAGACGGGCGANNCGAGGACGCCCGTCGCTCCATTATTTGTTTATTTATTTATTCACTAGTATCTAGATGTTGTTTTCTTACGTCGGTTGCGGTGAAGATTGAGATGAAATTGGCCGGGGCCGCGGCTTTCTCTACGTTGGGACGTCCCTTCGCATCCTGTCGTTCTATCAGGCACATGACTCCTACTACTTCAAAGCCGAAGGCGCGAGCTGCTTCTATGGCTTGTACGGTGGAGCTGCCGGTGGTGCAGACGTCGTC
>PLBX01000289.1 GCA_003135495.1 Acidobacteriaceae bacterium
AAACCGTCCCTTTTCCATCCTTAAGGCCACCCTTCCACACCGCACTAGCTTTCCTTTGCATTGCAATCTCCTAATTTGAAAATCGAAATGGGTCAGAAACTATTGTAGAAGAGGATGCGAACTCATGGTTAGGGGAGCACCGGATATAGCAGGGATCGCGAGGGAGTTGGGAAATTGAGGGTGCAGTATTAATAGAAAGCCGCCTTTAATAAAAATCGGAGCAGCTCAAATAAAATCCGCATTTCTTGCAAATTACTTTGCAGCGATGTCCGCGCAATTCGCTCGAACAGTTAGGGCAAATTGACGACACATCTTTTTTCTTCGCCGACGGCAGCAGATTAGCAACAGCAAGATTGCCGCCGCCGATATTAGGACTAGAGGTTGGGGTTTCTACGACACCAGTGAGATTCAATGCATGCGACATGCTTCCAAATAAATTTGGATTCAAAGGCATGCTCGGTGTTGTAGCACAAATCGGCGGTCAAGAAAATCTGTTCCGCGGCAAGCCAGTGTTATACGAGATTCCGATTCGTTCGGAATGCCGGCCGCCTAGACAATTCCGCTTCCCACGTTCTACTGTGGATCAACAAGGCGCGGTACCCAAGTGGTAAGGGAGAGGTCTGCAAAACCTTTATACGTCGGTTCGATTCCGACCCGCGCCTCCAACCTCCATCGATGCGCGACGTCTGTGCGCGAGCGAAAGAGAAGCTCCGTGGCGCTGGAACGCTACCTTCTGTATCAACTATCGTCTCTGGAGTGGATTTCATTAGCTGGTGGAGGGTCAGCAAACTGTGTTTAGGGCAGCGCCCATACGGGTAGATGACGAGCGTTCTTTTAAATAAAAAGTGGACCTCGTGTCGGGCGGAAGATGAGGCGTAAACAAAGGCGCTCGTGAATTTTTGCTATCGTAATTGCAGAAAGGAACAAGGCGGGTTGTGAGCCGCGATGGTTGACCACAGAGATGCCACACCCACTACATGACTCTTTCTACACCGGCGGGTCCCGCTAACACTCAGAAGCCTGGGCTGGCGCGCCAACTGGGGCTATTCGACGTCACCATGCTGGTCATGGGAGGGATTGTTGGTTCTGGGATATTTATAAATCCTTACGTTGTGGCGCAGCAGGTTCATACTCCGGCGTTGATTCTGGGAGCATGGGTCTTCGGTGGAATTGTTGGCATAGGCGGCGCCTTTATCTGGGCTGAACTGGCGGCGACCCTGCCGGCAGTCGGTGGGCAATATGCTTATTTGCGCGAGGCGTATCACCCGGCCGTCGCATTTCTGTATGGATGGGTGCTGCTGCTGGTGATACAGACCGGAGGTATGGCGGCAGTTTCGATAACTTTCGCGCGCTATTTTCTGGAACTCTCCGGCCTACGAGCGCCAGATTGGACGGTCGCGACATGTGCGCTCGCCGCGCTAACCCTGATTAATTGTCTTGGC
Source organism: Acidobacteriaceae bacterium (assembly GCA_003135495.1). Taxonomy (GTDB): domain Bacteria; phylum Acidobacteriota; class Terriglobia; order Terriglobales; family Acidobacteriaceae; genus Acidiflorens. The sequence continues at coordinate 1,443 of PLBX01000289.1, forward strand.
GTAAAAACTGGCGGGCGGACGCAGAGCGCGCTTATGGTCATGAAGATAATCGCTATCGCCGCCTTGGTGATTGCCGGGGTCGTCTTTGCCGGGCAGCACGGGACTATCCGGCACGAGACTATGAGGAACGCAGCGGCACGGAGTTGGTCGCTGACGTCGTTTGGCGGGGCGATGGTACCGGTTCTTTTCGCGTATGGGGGTTGGCAGACCGCGAACTTTATTGCCTCAGAAGTAAAGGAGCCCAAAAAGAACTTGCCTCGTGGACTACTGCTCGGTGTTTTCGGAGTAGCAGTGCTCTACATCGGCGTTAACTGGGTATGCCTTCGTGCGCTGGGGCCGGAAGGATTAGCCGCAACCACGACGCCCGCCACCGCTGTAATGCGGATGGCACTCGGGCAGCGCGGCGCTACGTTCATTGCGGCGGCGATTGCGATCTCGACTTTGGGCTTTTTAAGCCAGTCGATTTTGACTGCACCTCGCGTCTATTTTGCGATGGCTGGCGATGGCTTGTTTTTCCGTGCGGTGGCATGGCTCGACCCGCGCACGCGAGTTCCGGTGGTGGCCATTGTTTTGCAGAGTGTGTGGACTATAGTGATCGCGCTGACAGGGCGCTACGAACAGATTTTGAATTACGTTATCGCCATGGATTTTTTATTTTTTGGACTTACGGCGACCACAATCTTTGTATTTCGAAGACGGGCCGCGCGCGGCGATATGAATGCGAGCGATGGCTATCGTATTCCCGGGCACCCGGTAAGCACTGCGATATTCGTGGCTATATGCTGGTGGGTCGTTGCAAATACGGTGTACCGCTATCCTCAGAACAGCCTTATCGGTTTCGTTCTGCTGCTGGCGGGCGTTCCCGTGTACTGGTTCTGGGCCCGGCGATCGCGATCGGCCGATTCGTAACGTGATTAGCTGCAAGATATTGAGAAACGCATCTTTCAATCAGGAGAGCTACACATGATTGCATCACGGCCGGAGGCCGTTTCGAGCTATCTGGCGTGGGCTAAATTGCGTTCGAACGCGCGTTTCAATTTAGCGGCGAGCGGAGTGATGGATTATCCGCTGGCTGAGTTGCCGGTGCGTATCGAAGACATCGAGATTGGGGGGACGGGGCCTTATGGTTATCCGCCGCTGATGGAGCGCCTAGCGGCAAAAGCAGGCGTGGCGGAAGATTGTGTCGTCTATACCCTAGGTACATCGATGGCGAACTTCGTGGCGCAGACAGCGCTGGTGCGCCCGGGTGATGACGTACTGATTGAGCGACCGACTTATGATCCGCTGTTGACTATTCTCGATCATATCGGCGCCAGGGTATCTCGCTTCGAACGTCTTGCGGAGAAGGGATTCAAGGTCGGCTTGGGAGAATTCGAGCGCAAGCTGACTCCGAAAACGCGTCTTGTAATTCTCTGCAATCTTCATAATCCAAGTTCCGCACTGACTGATGAGAACACGTTGGTTCAGATAGGTGAGATGGCGGCGAAAGTTGGAGCGAAAGTTCTAGTCGACGAGGTCTATCTCGAAACCTTATTCAATCAGTCGTGGCGTTCTGCGTTTCATCTGGGGGAGAACTTCATTGTGACCAGCAGCCTGACCAAAGCCTATGGTCTGAGCGGGATCCGCTGCGGATGGATTCTTGCGCAACCGGAGCTCGTGCAGCGCATGTGGCAGATTGTCGATTTCACGTACGGCAGTCCGGTGCATCCGGCCGAGATGCTTGCGGTAGTTGCTCTCGACAATCTGGATCGTGTGCGAGATCGCGCCCGCGTGTTACTCGAAAGCAATCGCTCTCTGGTGAATGAATTTCTCGCGAAGCATACGAGCCTCGTTTGTGAGCCGAGCCGGTACGGCACGACGGTTTTTCCGCGGCTTCGAATGGGCGATGCCGGAAAATTTGTGGGGATGTTGCGTGACAAGTTCGAGACCAGCGTGGTGCCGGGAGATTTTTTTGAGCAACCACAGCATTTTCGAATCGGACTCGGCGGAGCTACAGAGATGGTGCGCGGCGGACTGGGGCGGCTTAGCGACGCGTTGGATGCATTCCAGCGAACCTCAAGTTAGATCGCGAAAGTCGTGACAAGACTCGTGACATGGATTGTTACTCCACTGGAAACTCGGGCTCGTTCTAGAATAGCGGGCATATGCGGGCGGTCTTTCAGTGGAGGTTAGGATCACGTATGCTCGAGTTAGGGCGTCGCACCCTAATCATGGGCATCGTCAATGTAACTCCCGATTCGTTTTCGGATGGCGGGCTGTTTGTCGACGCCGAAAAGGCTGTTACACACGCCATGCAGTTGCTGGATGATGGCGCCTCCATAGTTGATATCGGCGGAGAATCGACGCGCCCCGGAACGTTAGTCTCGTCGCCGAGTGATATGCCTCAGGTCGATTCAACGAGGCGCGATGCTGCGCCGCAAGCGGAAACTGCAGCGATGAAGCCGGTATCCGAAGAAGAAGAGCGGCGCCGGGTGCTTCCGGTGATACGCGATCTGAAGCGCCGCCGCCCCCAAGCAATCATCAGCATCGACACTTACAAGGCCAGTGTCGCTCGGGCCGCAGTGGAGGCGGGAGCGGAGGTGGTAAATGATGTCAGCGGTTTTCGCTGGGATCCCAAGATGGCGAAAACACTGGCGGAATTAAATGTAGGAGCTGTGCTCATGCATAGCCGCGGCCGTCCGGAGGATTGGAAATCGCTGCCGCCGATCGGTGATCCCGTGCTGATGGTCAAGCGTGAGTTGCGCCAGTGGGCCGAAACGGCGACCCTCGCTGGCGTCAAGCGGGATCGACTGGTGCTGGATCCAGGTTTTGGATTTGGAAAGCGTTTCGAAGAAAATTATCCGCTGCTTGCACATTTCGGCGAACTGCAACAGATGGGATTCCCCCTGCTAGTTGGGGTTTCGCGTAAGGCGTTTATTGGGCGAATGCTGGCCAGAGATTCGAATAGTAACGAGAAGAGCAAAGATGCGGAAGTTTCAGAGCGTCTCAATGGCACCTTAGCCGCCGAAACTGCCTTGATTCTTAAAGGAGCACATATTATTCGGACGCACGACGTGCGCTGCGCTGTGGATATGGCCCGCGTGGCGGACGCAATCGTGTCCAGCGGTGGGTAGGACCGATTGGCGCGAAGTTAGTTAGGATTGTTCTACCGATTAATCACTAATGACCTAACGATCTAATGACCCATGGCGCGGCATAGAGAAGGCTTAGGCGCCAGCGGCTCCCGCTATGGCGTTATTCGTCTGGAAGACAGGGAGCCGGATTTCGAATGCTGCTCCGCCCTCCGGCCTGTTGTAGCAGGAGATTTGGCCTTTGTGATCCTGAATCACACCGTACGTAGCGCTGAGTCCAAGACCTGTGCCTTTGCCTACGGGCTTGGTCGTGTAAAAAGGATCGAAGACGCGCTCGGGATCACGCATGCCAGGTCCGGTGTCCGCGAACTGCACGATCACCTCACCGGCTTCGCTCCAAAGAGAAACCTGGAGACGCCCAGATCCCATTTCCTGCAAGGCATCGACCGCGTTTTCTACGATCTGAAGAAAGGCCTGGAGAAGTTGATTGGCATTGCCGAGAACAGTCGGCACCGGGTCTGTAGCTTCCACGGAAAGGGTGATACTTTTGTTCTGCAGTTTGAACCCTTCCATTTGCACTGCGCGCTGCAAGAGAGACTTCAAATCCAAAGGATTTTTTTCGCCTGGAGTTTGTTGAGAGAAGCTGAGCAGATCGATGATCAGTTCTCGCGTGCGCCGCGCTTGCTGGCCAATCTTTTGGGCGGTGGAAAGTTGTTCGCGGGTGAGATTGTGGCTGGCCGCCATTTGTTCAGATTCGCTCAAGATCGACGAGAGTGGGAATTCGAGTTCGCCGGCTGCGAGTGCGACCAGTTCGCCGAGCGAAGCCAGTTTCGCTTGCTGGATTACTCTTCCTTGCAGTCTTTGTAAGTTATCGAAACTCTTGCGCGAGTGCCTGAGTAAATGCAGCAATCGCTGATCCAGCAAATATTGCTTGAGAAATATGAGAAAGGCCAGAACGGCAATGCCAACGATAGCCACGGCAAATCGGACGCGGCGTAAGTAAGGATCGTCCTGGGACAGGAACAGCGCCCAGTAAGCCATAACGGGTAACGAGAGCAAAGCGATTTGCGTCAGCAGCGGAGCCACTGAGTGCTTTGAACGTTGCAGGGCTGGCATCATGGGAATGCCGCGGAGACGATACCGCCCGGCAATCGCGACCCAGAGAAATCCCATCGTGGCGATGAGGAATGGAAGGTCGTAAATGCCACCGGTCTTATAGGCGCCTCGAGCAATGGCAGAATTCATCGCCTCCGAAGACAGGGTGTAGAGAGTGGAGGCGATCAAAATGTCGCGATAGAGTTCGCGCCATAATCCGGTAGAGGTGAAATATGCGGACGCCGATACCGCAATTAATATCGCTCCTTCCACCAGATACAGGAAGTCCCATCGCGGGCTGTAAACCCCAACGTTTACGGCAAGATATTCCTCGGGGAAGACGAAAAAAGCGTAAACCACGAGCCACCACACCAACAATATGAAGACGTTGAGTGCGCTGGGCAACATTCCTTCGCGCTCGTCCGCCTGATGGGGCCGAATGGCTACCGACGCCGTGATTGGGACAACATGCATGAAGAGCACGATATCCCCTTGAAATGGCTCCGGAACGGGCCGGCGAACCAAGACCTCAAAATAGACCCAGCAGGCCTGGTTAAAGCACCACATGGCCAGGCCTGCCGTCATAAGGCTCCAAAACAAGCGCTTATGGCCCCGGCTATTGAGAGCATTCTTTGCGGAGATGATAAAGGCAGCCGTGATTATGAAAAATGGAACTAAGTCACCAACGGCAGAGCGGAAATGAGGATTGGGGTACAGGATGGGAGCCAGCGCAAAGCACACCAGCAGTCCAACTCCAAAGCGGAGCGCCGAGATTTGCAACTTAGACACTTCTTTGAATCATATGATGTTCGCGCTCAGAAGTTTAGATCACGGTCTGGTTACCTCCGGTTACTGTAGTAACCTTGCGACTAACAGCACATTATTCGAAGGCTAGTTCATCCAAGGCAGGGCGAAAGACTTCGGATGTGATGGTGGTCACGATAAGGAGTGACGGATTGAACAGTTACAGGTACTGCGGCAACTGCTAGAATGGCGTGTTATGGCATTTCCCGCCAACCGTTTGCGTCGTTTACGGCGCACTGAAGGCCTGCGAACGCTGGTTCGCGAAACCAGGCTTTCGCCGGAGTCCTTCGTTTATCCGCTTTTTATATGCCCCGGGAACGGAGTCAGAAAAGCAATAGGCTCGATGCCTGGCGTGTTCAACCTTTCGGTAGATGAGGCTGTAAAGGAAGCCCGTGCGACTCGATCCCTCGGAGTGTTGTCGATCATTCTCTTCGGACTGCCGGAGAAGAAGGATGAGGTGGCGACGGGCGCGTGGGCAGAGGACGGTATCGTGCAGCGCGCAGCACGCGCGATTAAGAGTGAAGTGCCTGATTTGCTGGTGATGGGTGACGTCTGCCTCTGCGAATACATGTCGCACGGGCATTGCGGCATTGTGAAAGCGGAGCGGCGATCGCTGGGAGCGGCTGCGGCTCCGCCGGCGATCAGTGAGTACGAGATCATAAATGACGCTAGTTTAGAACTGCTTGCTCGGACGTCGGTTTCGCTGGCGCGATCAGGAGTCGATATCATCGCTCCCTCAGACATGATGGATGGCCGGGTGGGCGCGATCCGCAGTGCGCTAGATCAGGCTGGTTTTGAGAATACCCCTATTCTTTCCTATGCAGCCAAGTTCTCTTCGGGCTTCTACGGCCCTTTCCGGGAGGCAGCAGATTCGGCGCCGCAATTTGGAGATCGCCGTTCCTATCAAATGGATCCGGGGAACATTCGCGAAGCGATGCGGGAGATTGAGTTAGATATAGAAGAGGGCGCGGACATGATCATGGTGAAACCCGCCATGCCATATCTCGATGTAATTGCTGCCGCACGCGACCGGTTCGACCTGCCTTTGGCGGCCTATCAAGTCTCCGGAGAGTACGCAATGATTGAAGCGGCCGCTCGCAACCAGTGGATTGACCGGGAGCGGGTAATGATGGAGTCGTTGCTCTCTATTCGCCGCGCCGGAGCGAGCATTATCTTGACTTATTACGCGAAGGAAGCCGCGAAGCTTCTGGCATAGCTTTAACACTGGCAAATCCCACAAATCTTGATCTTATTCCACCAATAGTATTGTAAAATCCCACCCGACTTGGAGTAACACTGTGTTGAGCTACTTGCGATACCCGTCGGAAGAACTGGTGAAAGCCTGCGCTTCCTCAAAGGACGAGAACGCCTGGTTGGAGTTCGTCCGACGTTTTCGCGCGGTGATTGCCGGGGCTGTATTGAGAACCGCTCAGGGTTGGGGCGAGTTATCCCGGTCACAAATAGACGACCTCATCCAGGATACTTACCTCAAGCTTTGCGAAAACGATTGCCAATTGCTGCGTTCATTCCAGCCCCGGCAGGAAGATTCTATTTTCGGATTTCTGAAAGTGGTAGCGGCGAATGTTGTGCACGATCATTTCAAGTCGGCGTTGGCCGCCAAGCGTGGTGCTGCCAAGACCGTCGCAGACCCCATCAATCTAGAGTCAACTTTGGCCAGCGACGATGGCTTCCGAGGACTGGCCCATCGTCTTCAGCTGCAGCAGATCGACGATGTTCTGAGACGGGTGACGGCAGGTGAGGATCAGGAAAGAAAATGCGCGATTTTTTGGCTTCGTCACCGGCAAGGTTTCACGGCGCGTGAGATTGCAGCTATCCCTTCCATTGAATTGACTACCGAAGGAGTGGAGAGCGTGCTTTTGCGTCTGACAATTATGATTCGAAGTCACGTACTCGGTTCTGAGCCGCATCGCGAAGTGAAGGTTTTGAAGCGGCAAAATCGTTCTAGTAAGTAGGAAGTGGGGAGTTACTTTGGAAGAGAATCTCCAGGGCCATATTGGAGCGCAGGAACTGGGACGGCTGTTAGAGGAATCCCGGCAGGGCGCCCACTCGGAGGAGGCAGCGGAGACCCACCCACATCTTGCCGCGTGTATGAGTTGCCGCGAACAATTTCAAGAACTGGTTGTTATGGACCGCCGATTGAAAAGAATGCAGCCAACAAGTGTGCCCTTACGCGATGGCGGCTGCCCAGATTCATCGTTATGGCGTCGGATCGCCGGCGGTCTGATTCCTCCCGGCCAGACTTTGATCAACATCGAACATGCCAGCCGTTGTGATTTATGTGGCCCATTGCTTCACCGGGCTGTATCTGAATTGACCGGTCTCAGCATGGAGTGGTCCGAGGCGGAGCGAAAGGCCATCGCAAACCTCGAAAGTGCGAATCCGGAGTGGCAGCGCCGATTGGTGCAACGAATCACCGGGCTCTCAATTTCTAAATTGCAAAAGTTGAAATGGAGGTGGTTGTCCGTTCCGCAACTCTCCATAGCGGCTCTATCTGCGTTGGCAATAATTGTGGCGGGATCGTGGATTGTGAGTCATGTAGACCAGCCTGCCGCAGCGGACAAACTTCTTGCCCGTGCGTACACTGAAAAGCGCACGCTGGAACTCAGGATCCGGGGAGCGGATTATGCGCCTTTGCGCATCTCGCGTGGAGTGGAGGCTTCTTTCAGTAACCGCCCTCCTACACTCTTAAAGGCAGAAGCGATAATTTCCGCGCAGTTGCAGTCGCATCCTGCAGATCCGGCATGGCTACGGGCGAAAGCCCAGGCGGATGTGCTTGAAGGGAAGTACGACGCGGCGGTGGAGTCGTTGCGCCGCGCTTTGGAGTTAGATTCGCATTCGCCTGCGCTATTGACCGACCTTGCCACAGCCTACTTTCAGCGAGCCGAGCAGGAAGACCGTAAGGACGATCTCGGAGCTGCCTACGAGTTGTTGAGCCAAGCGCTTAAGGTAAGTCCGAATGATGCGGTAGCGCTCTTTAACCGAGCCATCGTAGCGGATCATCAATTCCTTTATCACCAAGCGCTTGATGATTGGGAACATTACTTGCGCGAAGATCCCTCCTCGCAGTGGGCCGAAGAGGCGCGTAATCGCGCCAATGCTGTCCGGGAAATGCTGAAGCAACATGGCAGCAAAGCAAACCTGCTGCTTTCACCTGAGCGTTTGGCCGGGCTGGATGCAAATTCAAGTATTGTCCTTGAACTGGATGAGCGCATCGATGAATATTTGCACGAGGCAGTGCGCTCGTGGTTACCGCAGGCTTTTCCGGAAGCCGGAACGCCGAATCCTGACGCCTCGAAGGCGCTTTTTTTTTTGGCGCAACTCGCTCAGCAACGACATTCCGATCGCTGGTTAGTTGATGTACTTCGGGGCACCCAGTCACCGAATTTTCCACCCGCCGGAGGAGCGCTTGCGCGCGCTGTCAGGGCTAACGACGAAGGTGCTTATAACATTTCCCATCAGCAAGCCGAGCTTGCGGAACATTTATTCAGTAATGAAGGAAACGCGGCTGGCGTGCTTCGCGCGAGATTTGAATGGTCTTTCGGCGCGCAAATGGAACGGAACGGCGGGCGTTGCCGGGCGGAAGCCGCCGCAGCACTCGCCGAGGCAGAACGCTACTCATACCCTTGGTTGCAAATTCAATTGGGCCTCGAAAAGGGAGTTTGCTCCGCTCTGATGGGCGATGTGGGCGCCGACGAAAAGGCCTCGGCTGAAGCCATGGCGAAGGCGAAGCGGGCAAACTATGAAGCGCTTTATCTGCGAGCAGTGGGTTTTGGGATAGTCGGTAATCTTGAGACGGGCGATCAAACCCGCGCCTTAAATCTGGCTGGTGACGGGTTGCGTCGCTTTTGGTCCGGACACTCTCCGGCAATGCGTGGTTATAACCTCTACGATGATTTGGCATTCGCTGCAGAGGCTGCGGGGCAACCGCATCTTCAGTTGGCGAATTGGCGCGAAGCCATTGGCTTGGTCGACGGCGACGAGGACCTGCTGCTGCGAGCGGAAGCACATAGCATGATGGCTAAAGCAGCGGTAGCGGCGGAACAGCCACAAATCGCGGGACAACAGTATTCCGAAGCCTCTCGTCTTTATGCTGTGGCCCCGCAAACCGAAGCAACACGCACTCATCGCATCGAGATCGAAATTAGAACGGCTCAATTTGAGGCGCGTCGCAATTCGTTGGACGCAGCTTTGGCGAGGCTGATTCGGGTCCAGAGCGAGATACGGCGACTCTCGGATAATTATCTGGCGCAGATGTTTTACTCCACATTGGGAGAAGTGGAACTCAGAAGCGACCATTACAGGGAGGCGGAACAGTCATTTCGACCAGCGATGGCGTTTGCGGACCAAAGCCTGGCTTCGATCCACTCGGAAGAAGAAAGAATCAACTGGAGCAGGAATACCGCTTCCGTGTATCTCGGGCTTGCGGAAGCCGAATTAATACAGGGTCGATCGCGCGATGCGCTCGAAACATATCAGCGCTACCTAGGAGCCCCTGAACGGTTGGAAAGCGGGGTGCGTTCGAATCTATCCGCCGACGCTGCAAGCGGACGAGATCTGATCCAGCCGCATGCGTCTTTGATCGAGTCCCGCATCCCGCTCATGACGAAAGAGACAGTGCTCACTTACGCCGTGCTGCCGGACGGCTTGGCGATCTGGATCTATGACGATCGCGGCATCAATGCCAGCTGGACGAAGGAATCCACCGACGATTTGAAAGAGTTGGCGCAGCGCTTTCGCGATTTGGCATCGGATCCGACGTCGGAGTCGATTGCGATGCAACGCGATGGTCGCAGTCTTTACGAAGCGCTGATCGCGCCGGTGGAAGCGCGGCTCGTGCCGGGCCGCTCGTTGGTTATTGAGGCTGAAGGATGGCTTGCTGCCGTACCCCTCGAAGCCCTGATTGATTCAAATCATCATTATTTGATTGAACGTGCGGCAGTGATTCATTCTCTCGGTCAAGAAGCAGAGGTGAGCCTGCACAGCGATAGCGGCGCTGTATCGGAACTGCCTGCGCTCGTGGTTGCCAGCACTGCTTCTTCTCGCGCTGATGGTCTAATTCCACTGCCGGATGTTGCCGCGGAAGCGAATATCGTAGGCAGAGATTTTCATGCCGCGCGAATTNNGTACGGACGCGACGCTCGTCGCTGTGCGCCAGAAACTGCCGGAAGCAGGCGTTTTCCATTTTGCCGGCCATTCTCTCTCCGCTCCTGGAAGAACAGGATTAATGCTCAACGGAGAAAATGCGTTGGCGAGCTTGTTGGATGCCTCCACTGTCCGGAAACTCGATCTGAAAAATTTGCAGTTAGCGGTGCTCTCGGCGTGCGGCACTGCATCAGGAAGCGGTGGATCCAGCGGCTTTAACAACGTTACGGATTCATTTTTGCGAGCGGGTGTACCGCATGTGGTCGCGAGCCGGTGGGCAGTGGATTCGGTCGAGACGCGAAGTTTCGTGGAAGATTTCTATCATAATGCTCTCTCCGGCCAGCCTGTTTCGGAGGCGCTCCGGCAGACGGAGCGGACGATGCTGGCGAACCCAAGGACATCTCACCCTTACTACTGGTCAGCATTTGCAGCGTATGGACGGCCCTAATGCCTTAATTCATAAAGAGAAGGAGACTCCATGAAAGTTCATAGTTCTTTTCGCAAGCGCGCTGTGTTCGCTGGTACCTTGGTGGCAGCGTTTTCCATCGTTAGTTGCCAGGGAACTCAACCATCGCCAACCCCGTCCGCTGCGGAACCCAAGTCTGCAAACCTGCAAAAAGTTTTCGTAGTCTTCGAGGGACCGTGGGCGCTGGTCACTGACCCGAAAGATCCCAACACTATTTTGGCGCTCGCGCCGAAGACAAAACACCACCGGGACCTGTACGTCGCTGCGTCGAATGAATCGACGCTGGCGGGGGGCACGTATGAGCTTTCGGTTCCAGCCCATGGTGCCGCGGCAACTTCAGCGTTAGACGCGAGTTTCGCCCAGGCAAAAACCAGCGCCGCGAACCTGCAACACGCGATCGATGATAAGACCGGACGTTACGTGATTCGAGTGCCCAAACCGGAAGCGTATTTTGCCGAGAGAAGGGCGCGCAGTCGCGTTGGCGCCACTCATCCGCCCGATGCCTCGACGGAACAGGATTACGTTAC
>PLBX01000319.1 GCA_003135495.1 Acidobacteriaceae bacterium
TCGACGGAACAGGATTACGTTACGGCAGTGTCGTTGCTCTACACGGTTGGAACTCTCAGCGGCTTCTCGCTGGCTGGATCGCCGGATTCAGGAAGCTTCAATCCTATGCTTCTCCAAGTGGAGACTCCGTCAATACGATTTGCAATCGAACCCGCACAGACTGACGATCCAATGGATAAGTGCAATACCCATTCGCGAGAGGGATTCCGTGATGCGGTGAAATATCTTGGTTTGACTTTGTACATTGATTTCCCCGGTGACCCGGCAGGCTGTCGGAAGAGTGATCCTCAAGTCGCGCGGCTGAGCAAGGCGCACGTGGAGGGAATGCCGCGCGGCGGTTGGTACCCACTGGCGATGATTGACGCGGCGAAGCCGGTAATACAGCGGTTGGCCGCTACTTATCTGTTTCATACGGCAGTTAGTGACTGTAAGGTTCCAATTCTGATGTTGACGGTTTCTGGATAGTCATTGGATAAGGGCCAGAAAATCAGCGGTCAGACGGAATAAAGAACTACAATATTCGCGTGCCCGGACTTGCCAAGAAAGCGGAATCGAATCCTCATGAGCAGCGGCATTCTGCCTACGCCGCAGAGGCCGCCGGCCTGCTGATCATGGCGATCTTGCTGCTTGTTCTCACTGTAATTCGGTACTGGCGATTCATTCCGTGGAGCGCCCGCTGACTTTGCCCCATGTGCCCAACATTGTCAGTGACGATCTGGGGGAACGCGAGCCTCTAATTCTCATAGTGCTTGGGCCGACGGCGAGTGGCAAGACGGCTCTTTCGCTGGCCATCGCACGGCGCTTTCACGGAGAGATTGTCAATTGTGATTCGGTGGCCATGTACCGTGAGTTTGAAATCGGTACGGCAAAGCCCAGCACGGCCGAGCGCTCCGAGGTGCGGCATCACTTGGTGGATTGCGTCGATCCTCTTGCTGATGTGAGCGCGGGCGAATACGCGCGCCAGGCGCGTCATGTATTGCGCGAGATAACACGAGGTGAAATCACTGCTCGAGGACCGGGGCGGCCGAGATGCTTGCCGATTGTTAGCGGGGGCACTGGGCTATATCTTCGTGCTCTTGTGCAAGGGCTTTTTCCTGGCCCGCAGCGCTCCGAAGAGCTTCGCAACAAATTGCGCAGTCGATCTACGAAGCGCGGGCCGGAATATTTGCACAGAATCCTGCAGCGGCGCGATCCTTCGGCTGCGAAACGCATTCACACCAATGATCTACCCAAGGTGATTCGGGCGATCGAAGTATGCCTGGCGGCGCGGCGTCCAATGACTGAACTTTGGCAGAGTGGCCGAGACGCACTGAAGGGGTTCCGCATTCTTCGTCTTGGGCTCAATCCCGATCGCGAAGTTCTTTACGCGCGCATTAATCGGCGTGCCGCGAAAATGTTCGACGATGGATTGATTGAGGAGACAAAACAGCTTCTCGAAAAATATGGCGACCATGCGCGACCGCTTTCATCTCTGGGATACAGGCAGGCAATACAGTTCTTGCGAGGCGAAGTAAGCCGTGAGGCCGCGATCGCGGCGGCTCAACAGGCACATCGCAATTATGCCAAACGTCAAATGACCTGGTTTCGCCGTGAGCCACAAGTACGTTGGCTCGCGGGGTTCGGCGATGATTCCGCGATTCAGGCGCAAGCTATCGCAGCCATCGAACAGGAAATTTGAAATGTGTGGGAACGGACTCGGCTCTTCAGCGGGCCCCACGCCATTGCAAGTTGAATAGCATTTGTACGACGTTAACCTCCGCATTTTTGCTATTGTGAATTGCATGCCGCGACAACCGCTGATCCTATTCGTACTGCTTGCTAATCTTTGCTCGGCAACGTTCTGCCTGGCTAAAGACAACGACAAAGGCAGAGACCGTTATCTGCAGGCCCGTTCCATCCACCTGGATAAGGCGGGCAAGAAGTGGGCGGAGAAGACTCTCCGAAAGATGTCGGCGGAAGAAAAGGTCGGGCAACTCTTCTCCATCTCAGTTCGAGTGCAATTCTTCAACGAGGCCGATCCAATTTTCATGCAGATGCGTGACAGCATTCGCAAATATCACGTTGGGTCGCTGGTAATGAGTGTACCGGTGGATGGTCCGGTGCTGCTTCGAAGCCAGCCTTACGTAGCAGCAGAATTGCTGAACCGGTTGCAGAAATCGTCGAAGCTGCCGCTGTTGGTCGCGGCCGATTTTGAGCGCGGCGTTTCCATGCGCCTCAACGGGACTACTGTCTTCCCCCACGCGATGGCCTTTGCAGCGACGGGTAACGCAGAAAATGCCGAAGCCTTTGGCCGTATCAGTGCCTTCGAGGCGCGCGCCATCGGGGTACATTGGAATTTCTTTCCAGACGCGGACGTGAATTCCAATCCTGCGAATCCCGTCATCAACATTCGCTCGTTCGGCGAAGATCCGAAGCAAGTAAGCGATTTTGTGGCGTCATATATCAAGGGCGCACATGAAGGCGGCATGCTTGTAACGGCCAAACATTTCCCCGGGCATGGCGACACCGCTACGGATTCTCATCTTGGCCTTGCTCAAATTGCAGGCGATCGGGCGCGGCTCAACGCCGTCGAACTGCCGCCGTTTGCGCGTGCCATTGCGGCGGGAGTCGATGCTGTGATGGTGGCGCACGTCACCGTTCCGGCGCTCGATTCCGAGCCTAACCGCGTTGCGACAACCTCAAGGGCGATTGTGACCGGCCTGCTTAAAGAAGATATGGGATTCAAGGGCGTTGTTGTGACGGACGCGCTCGATATGGCGGGCCTAACTCGCATTTACGCGAAGGATGTTGGGCGGGCTGCGGTTGAATCTTTTAAGGCTGGCAATGACGTGCTGATCATCCCCGCGGATCTCGATGCCAGTTTTCGTTCGATGTTGCAAGCTGTTCACGATGGAGAAATTAGCCGCGCTCGGCTCGATGAATCGGTTCGCAAGATTCTGGAATTGAAAGCTTCACTTGGGTTAAATAAGGCGCGACTGGCGGACCTTAGCCAACTTTCCAACGAAATAGCCAAACCAGGGAACGTAGCGATTGGGCAGAAAATTGCCGACGCTGCCATCACGCTGGTTCGCGATAACCAAAAAGTAATTCCGCTGAGAGTTTCTGAACGTCCGAATGGAACTTCGGAAGCGGCTCTTCCGTATCAATCATTGCCGGAAGTCAGTAACCGCCTGGTAGCGGTCATTTTTTCGGATGATCTGCGAACGGATTCGGGGCGAATGCTCGAACGTCAGATTCTAGCGCGCGTGCGTGACGCGCACGTTATCTATGTCGATAGCCGCTCCGCCGTTGGCATGAAGACGGCTGTGATGCAAGCGATTGATGGGGCGGATCATGTGATTGCTGCGCTGTATGTTGTGCCCGTGGCGGGCAGGGCGATTCGGGCGCAGGGTGGGGGTCTGACAAATTCGGTCTCGATGGACGATAGTACCGGCTCATTGCTCAATGCGATTCTGGATCACGCGGCAGATCGCACCGTTGTGCTGGCCATGGGAAATCCGTATGTGATCCAGGATTTCCCGGCGATACAGAATTATGTGTGTGCATTTTCCAACGCAACCGTATCAGAGACTGCGGCCGTCAGGGCGATCTTCGGCGAAATTCCCTTGGCCGGTCATTTGCCGGTCACGATTCCAGGAGTAGCATCCCGAGGCGGTGGCCTCGATCGCGCCATTCAAATCGGCGCAGGAGGTTCGAACAATGTTCATCCATAAAATGCATAGCTATCAGTTTTCCGGTCGCAAAGTAAGTGGTGATCTGCGCGAGAAGTGTTTGCTGGTAGCTCTTGTTGCGGCGCTCTGCGTTCTTCCTGCCTGTAGCATCGATGCGCATGATAAAGGCAAGAACGGGGAGGCGCATGTTGACATCAAGTCCCCAGTAGGTGACCTGCACGTTAGCGAGCAGGCCGACATCCGCGATGCCGGACTAACGCTCTATCCCGGCGCGAAGCCCGCTCCAAAAGACGACGGCGACGACAAGAAGAGTGCCAATGTGAACCTTTCAGTTCCAGGCTTTTCGCTGAAGGTGGTCGCCGCGGAATTTACCTCCGACGATGCTCCTGAAAAAGTTGTCGCTTATTACGACAAAGAATTGCATATGTACGGGAAGCCGATTCAATGCCGTGGTGATTGGAGTGGCGGCCACGTTCAGTCCTCGAACAGGGACGAAATGTCGAAGCCGGTGTCGTGTGGTAATACAGGTAGCGGCAACTCGGTGGAGTTAAAGGTTGGTACTCAGGGTAATCAGCACCTCGTAGCCGTGAAGCCGAATAGCGCCGGTACCCGCTTTGCGTTGGTATATGTCCGGATGCATACGGGCTCAGACACCACGATTTGATGGTTCATTAAGGGATTGACGCAGTGGCTCCCTTCGGCTCAATGATGACTTCATCCCGCAATGACTCGATTGCCGACGCACTGCCTTGCTCTATGCATCGTTGTGCGCTAGCTTCAAAGATGTGGAGCACTCTTGCAAACAATGCGGCACGTTAATCGAGGATGGGCGGCCTTTTTGTCCCCAATGCCGTGCACCTCAAATTTACGTCAGCGTTGCTACTCCCGAAGTGCCGTTTTTGACGGAGATAATTCCCGCCGAAGAATTTGCTTCTGACGATCCATTGGAGACGAGGCTCGCCTCGTCTCCAATGCGCCAAACAGCGTCGAGAAATATTTTGGATCGGCCCGCAGCCAGGCACGCCGCTCTCAAGGCGGGAGTACTCGGAGTTTTTATCGGTGTAATTCCATTTCTTGGGGTTGTTCTCACTGGGTACCTTGCAGTCTTTTTTTATCGCCGAGAAAATGGATTAGTGCCTATAGCCGGCCTGGCGTCACGTGTGGGCGGCGCTGCGGGAGTCGTTGCCTTCGCAATTAACGCCATGTTGATGACGGTGCGGATTTTTGTGTTTCATGCACAGCAGGAATACATCGATTTTCTTACGCAGATTGCGCACAAAGTTGGAGCCGACGCGTCGGACCCGAACATTCAAGCCGGCATCCGTAATTTGTTCACTCCGGCGGGTTTGGCGGTGAGTTTATTTTTTTGGATGATTATTGCCGTGATACTCGCTTCTATTGGGGGAGCCCTCGCTTCAATTTTTCTGCGACCGGGCAATACGCGCTCGTAAATCAACTAGAAGGGTGCGGTTGTGGAGTGCGCGCTTGCTCTCATCTTGCCGCACGCGTATGATCCAGCGTTTATGCATTCGCGTATACAAAGCCCTACGCCCGGAATCCATCAGAAGGCGCAACTCATGTCGGCGTCTGAGGTGGAGCGCACTTTAATCCGCCTGGCGCACCAGATTCTTGAGAAACACAACGGTGTCGAAGATCTGGCGTTAGTCGGCATCCGGCGTCGCGGAGTCCCTTTGGCGGAGCGCCTGGCAAAAATTATTCAGCGGATCGAAAAGAAGCCAGTGCTCCTGGGCACGCTCGACATCACACTTTATCGTGACGATCTTTCTACGCTAGGCTCGAAGCCGGTGGTGCAAAAAACGGAGCTGGAAATTCCAATCACGGGTAAGTCTGTAGTCCTGGTTGACGATGTGCTTTATACCGGACGGACGACGCGAGCCGCCATGGACGCGTTATTTCGCTCCGGCCGTCCGCGGCGATTACAGCTTTGCGTTTTGATCGACCGCGGCCACCGGGAGTTGCCGGTGGAGGCTACTTTCGTCGGACGAGTTGTGCAGACAACCGAGAATCAGATTATTGAAGTGAAACTGCGTGAAGTTGATGACGCGGAAAAAGTTCTGCTCATGGAAAAACGCTAGAAGAGAATGTTAGAGAATTATGAATCCAGCACGCGGGTCGCTGCTCGCCATAGAACACCTCGAAGCAGCCGAGATCCTGAAAATATTAAAGTTTGCCCGGGGAATGAACCCGGATAAGCCGCGCCCGCTACTCAAGGGAAGGCGCGTGCTGCTTCTTTTTTATGAGGCTTCCACGCGCACTCGAAGCTCCTTCGAAATCGCGGCGAAATCGTTAGGCGCGCATACCGTTCTAATCCAGTCCACCGGTTCGAGCATAGAAAAAGGCGAATCGTTGCTCGACACGGGATACACAGTGCGCGCACTGGGCGCGGATGTTATTGTCATCCGCCATCCCAATGCCGGCGCGCCGTACGTGATGGCGCAGCACATCGATGTGCCTATCGTCAACGCGGGGGACGGATTGCACGAGCATCCCTCGCAGGCATTACTCGATGCTTATACAATTTTGCGCAACAAGAAATCTTTCAAGGGTTTGCAGGTAGCGATTGTCGGCGACATTTTTCATAGTCGCGTGGCGCGGTCGGCATGTCACTTGTTGAGCAAATTTGGAGTAAAGATAATTCTTTGCGGCCCGCCAGAACTAGCGCCTGAAATTGCGACTACGCTTGCGCCCGGCGTGCGCATCGCTCGCCACATCGAAGACGCATTGCGCGGCACCGACGTTCTAATGCTGCTGCGAGTTCAGACCGAAAGGCTCGCGGGATTGAAGATCAACCTTTCAGAATATGTCGCCCGCTACCAGATGACCGCGGCGCGCTTGAAAATGGCGAAGAAAGATTGCATTGTGATGCATCCCGGTCCGATCATTCGCGGTCTTGAACTTACCAGTGAAGTAGCTGATGGATTGCAGGCGCGCATTCTGGAAGAAGTGCGCGATGGAGTTCCTGTACGAATGGCAATACTGGCGCGGGCGATGGGGAAGATGCGATGACGAGCGCTGCCAAGAATCAAGGTCAATCAGGAAGTCTCTTAATAAAAGGCGGTCACGTAGTCGACCCTGCGGCTCGCATCGACGCTCCCATGGATGTGCTGCTGAAAGATGGCCGCGTCGCTGAAATAGCTCTGCCCAATAAGATCAAGGGCAATGCGGATGACAAGTTCGATACCCGCGGACTCATTATTGCGCCCGGCTTCATTGATCTGCATGTGCATTTGAGAGAACCCGGGCAAGCGCATAAAGAGACGATCGCGACGGGCACGGCCGCGGCGGCGGCAGGTGGATTTACTTCTGTCTGCACCATGCCCAACACCTTGCCAGTCGTGGATTCGGTTGATTGGATCGAGTGGCTTCGCCAGCCTGAACGAGGTGCGATCGTGAATGTGTTTCCGATCGCCGCGGCTACGCGTGCGAGTAAGGGCGCGACGCTCACCGATTTTCGCGCGTTGCAATCCGCGGGAGCAATCGCGGTAACCGATGATGGCAAGCCGATTCTCGACGATAGTGTTATGCGCGAGGCTCTCACTCTGGCCGGAGAGCTGAATTTTCCTGTCGTGCAACATGCGGAAGATACCCGCATGACCGAGAATTGCTCGATGCATGCCGGGGCGCGCTCGTTTCGTCTCGGGTTGCGTGGCATGACCGCGGCAGCTGAGGCTTCGATCGTCGAGCGGGACGTGCAACTCGCAATGCAGATTCCGAATGCGCGGCTGCACGTCGCGCATCTTTCCACTGCCGACGC
>PLBX01000159.1 GCA_003135495.1 Acidobacteriaceae bacterium
TGTTGGGGCAATAATATACGACGCGAAGGAGTGAGATTGCTCTACGAGCTGGGTTGGCGCCGCCCGCGCGGGTCTTTTATTTTGCCTAGAAACCTGCCTCGAAGGGACCTCTGAGTTTGGTTGTTTTGACCCCATTCTTGGATGTTTACTGGATGGGTATTACACAGTACATTATGCCCCCCAATTCTGTCAAAAACCCCCGCGTTATATTCCCTCGCTAAACTGGCCCCACCCGCCGCGGCTCATCAATCCTCCAGAACATGCCTTTCTCCATTAATATTTCTAAAATGCGCCATTTGGCAATCGAGACGAGGGTACGACCTGGCAGAGTTGCAGTATGTGTCGACGTTAACGATGCCCAGTGGCAGAGCACCTGCCTACGCGTGATCGAGTACTTTACTCGATTGTGGGGCGGATGTGGAAACATCATCATCCCCACTGATGGGAGAACAATAAGTCCGCTCTTTTGGCAGATTTTGGGACGCTTCGATCCGGATTACGTAAAAGCCTACGCTAGAACAGGGCAAGACATCGAGATTGAGGAACCGGCAAAGTTTGAGCAGTCGTATGAGCGCAGCATTGCAGCATGGGAACAAGAGATCAGCGCAAAGAGTGATCAACACGCGGCAAAGACGATCCGCGATAACCTTCGCCGGTCTGTTCTGACTCCGTTCGGAATCTCCACAGAGTTGCAGCATGAGCTGCGTGATCGCATCGCGCCGTTCTACTTTCAGCATTGGATTGTCGAAGCGGGCTCACTTAGTGCCGGGGGCGCCCCACATTATCCACACACTGATGTCATGGATATCCTGCCCTACGCGGAGCATTCGAAACGCGTAATGCGCGTAAATGATGCAGCTCCGTTTCCACAACTGTGGTGGGCATCGTCATTTGGATCCGTGAACCCAGAGTTGCAAGCTCAGCTCGCGAAGTTAAATGTCGAGGTATACGAATA
Organism: Acidobacteriaceae bacterium; assembly: GCA_003135495.1. Classification (GTDB taxonomy): domain Bacteria; phylum Acidobacteriota; class Terriglobia; order Terriglobales; family Acidobacteriaceae; genus Acidiflorens. The sequence continues at coordinate 956 of PLBX01000159.1, forward strand.
CGGCGGTGNNTCGAACACGTCTTTAGACGCAATCCAGGAAATCCTCCAGTCCGTGCCTGTGCGACTATCAATGACTGGACTTGGCTACTACAGATCGGTCCGACATCAAGACGCTACGGAACTCGTCATTGCAGTAGCGGGAGCTCGCATAGAAGACTTCGCTTTGTATTATGCCCTTTCTCGTATGCGGAGTCGCGTTGTCTGGATTCCACCCTCAGTATTGGACCAGTTGCTCGGACCGGTGCAGACAAACTTGAGAATTGATCCCGCATGGCACTTCGTTAACGACCTTGCAAGCTTGGCGCGGGGTAATGCCCAGCGGTACGCGGGTCTCAAGCTCCTTAGCGCCACCTTAATGCCCGAGCAGCTGGATCAAGTAAAAGCCCGCCTATCGGAGATCGCTGTCAATGGCATTAATCAATGTCAAATCGCAACACCCGCCCAAGTAATCCCCGAGGAGCCAATCCGTCACTACGAGACGAACAACGTCTCCATCCTTCGATCTTTCGCCGTGCCGGAAGACGGCATGATTCGCCTATTCGAAACACCGCTGCCTCAGAGCATTGCTGAGGTTAATCCCAGCAGGCACCGCTGGCTTACAGAGTTGAACATTAGACAGTACCAAGCCCCCCGCCATTACGTGCTAGGTGAGCGCATGATGGGATCTTCGTCGTTTACCACGCAGGGCGTACGCATCTCGTCCAATGGGCCGACCTACTTCTGCCCCAACTGGTTGATTTTCGGGGGTGCCTCGGCCGAATCGTCCGTTCCTCGTCCTACAATCCACATTTCCGAGCCACTCGAAATATTTCGGGATGTAGCCAGGCCCACTGGCCTGTCCTGCGCGATTTCTGACAAGGGGTTCTATGCAGAGAATGCATGCCAGAAGTTCGGTGGGCTCGACAAGCTGGCCGCATTTCTGCGATCACGAAGCGGACAACTCTTTACCACGGCATTTCTTGACAAAACAAAGCCGGAGGAAGACGACCACCTGAACGGCGCCCTCCTAAGCGACAAAAGACGGTACTTCGACCTGGATTCACTAGCCACGACTCTTGGGAGTGAGACCGAGGCCGCTCAGATACTTGATCGTCTCTCGTCGACGGCCGTCTTGTACCGTGGGTTTATCTTGCAGTGCCAATACTGTAGACGAGCTGACTGGTTTCCTCTGCGCGAGCTGTCAGACTCCTTCACCTGCAAACGCTGTCATAGAGAGCAAGTGTTCACTCAAAAGCACTGGCGGTATCCTAACCAGCCGCATCTGTACTATCAATTGGATGAGCTGGTGTACTTGGGGCTGGAACACAACATGCACGTTCCGCTTCTCGCGCTCGACATCCTACGCGGGTCCAAAGACAGTTTCCTCTATGTTCACGAGCTCGAATACCGTGAAAAAGATAAGGATACACCGCTGCTGGAAGTGGACCTTAATTGCATCCCTGATGGGGTGCTAACTATCGGGGAAGCAAAAAAAGATGATCGCCTCGGGAAAAGCGACAAAGAAGAGTCAGAGGCGATTTCAAAACAATTAGAATTGGCAAAGCGGCTCTGCGCTCAGCAAATTGTGTTCGCAACAGCGAGCGAGAAATGGCATTCGAGCACCCTTGATCGGATACTCAAAGCCTTCGGAGACTAACGCTTCGACCTGATTTTGCTCACGCGAAAGCACCTCTATGGTGAGCAATCAATCTAGAGATTTTAGATCGCGGGTTCTATAAGTTCTTTGATTTTCTGTTCCAAATCGGAACCCCCTTGCGAATTCGCGGGTGGCCCACCCGATCCCTGGTTTCGGCTTGAGTGGGGATCACACCCACAGGCTTGGGCCCACGAACAACGTAGATTGTCCTCGTGCCATGGGGATTAATCCGGCCACTGTCTCGTTTGAAGACTTCATGAAATTTTGACGCGGACCTACGCTGGCCGTGGTGTCCCGGTTCTTCGGTGCCGGAAATAATAGCGCACTATCAAGGAGAGGATGAACCACGCCGCTCCGACTGTGCCCTTCAGCGTGCCGCTGATCTTGGATTTTCCAATGCGCGGATAATAGCTCACCGGGACCTCAACTATGCGGAATCCCGCGAGCGCACCTTTTAGAATTATTTCGACTGCCCAGCCGTATGTGTTCTCCTGGAGGTCAAGCTGGCGAAGGACATCTGCTCGCGCGGCGCGGAACGGGCCGAGGTCACTTATCTTCAGACCATACAAAAGCCTGATCAGGACAGCGGCCAGGCGGTTACCGAATGCGGCGTGCCAAGGCAATGCCCCAGGAATGCTCTGCTTTCCCAGGCGCGAACCTAGGGTAATATCGGCGCGGCCATCAGTGATTGGAGTCAGGAGAAGTGGCAGCTCATCGGGTCGATCGCTGTAATCGCCATCGAGGAACACTACAACGTCAGGGTTAGTTGCAGCAGCCAGTCCAGTCAAACAGGCGCGACCGTAACCGCGACGAGGTTCGTGGAGGACGCGGGCTCCCATCTTTGAGGCTAGCGCGGGAGTACCGTCGGTCGAATTGCTATCAACAACCAAAACCTCAGTGACAATATCGGACGGCAGATCAGCTAAGACGCGGCCGATGGACTGCGCTTCGTTGTACGTAGGAATGACGACGGACACTCGCACTTGGTCTTTGCTCAGCTCACCATGGTCATATCACTAACATGGAAATCACCACCATGGGGAGGACGGCCATCGCCGCGCCAACAAGCCGTCGACGCCCCACGCTCGACCGGCCCGTCCCACCGCGAGCGCAAGCGATGCGAGCACCGGAACCAGCAGTTCCCAAATCCACGCCGTGCCCCACTCCGATATCCAAAGGCTGCCGAGATACAGAAACGCAACGAAGGCAGCAGGCCGCGTCAGCAGACCGATGACGAGAAGTATCCCGAGAGAAATTTCGGTCAGCGCCTGCATGGGAGCGGCTATTGCGGCATGACTCGCTGCCGAACCCATTACCGCCTTCCACACGACCGGCGAGTGACTCGCCTTGATGTAATAGTTGATCAGGTTTGCGTAGCCCGCTGGAGAGTATAGACCCTTTCCCAGATTTTCGAAGAAGACCCACACAAACATTGCGCCGATGGTGAGACGAACTAATGCCAGCCCATTTGCCGCGGGCAGTTGGCTGGCTAAATTTTGCGTTGGGCTTGCGTTTGTGATCATCGTGAACCTCCTATCCTATGGATCCCGTGCAAGTTTTGCGGCTGGAAAGAGGGACAGGACATCTTAAGCGTCGATTTCTTTTCTTGCCAGCGGATGCACAAAGGTCATGTAAGTTGCAGTGAGGCACTAAGGCAGCCTGGCAACAATGTGCCCCAACGTAAATTTTACGTTTCAACAGGGGGGCAGGCCTTGAACTCATTGGGCAGACTCGCGCCTACCTGCACGACTTCGCGGAGGCAGTCAGGAGCGGAGATGCGAAGACGGCGGAGCAGCGGATGCTGAGCAAATAACCCAACTATCACGTGAAGCAGTTCTTGACGGCATTCAGCATACCAGCGCACTACCCGTCCGCTTGACCGACCAATGCTGCGTCCTAACGGGCGGGGAAGAAGCATGACCATGAGCTTCACCTTCGCGTTTGGTAAGAATCTCGATAGTGAGTCGGGGTGTGAGCGCAATCGTACGCTTCCCCTGCCTTCGGCGGTGATTCTGAATCCCAGCTGCAGTTTCATTTCTTCGGAATCGTGTCCGGCCCTTGGCCCGAATTCGGTATCAAAGCGAACCTGCTGTTCAGATTGCGGTCGAACTTAGGGAAGCGGTCTGCGTGAGGGGATCTGCGCCTGAAGAATTGCGTGGAGGTGTGGGCGTGCTCGCGGCTGTGCAGGATCGTGTGGACACACCGGCTGAGGGCGACGACCGTGCGATACAGGGACTGTCTCAAATCAAGGTACCGCTCGGCAGGAAATGCGAAGGAAGCGAGAATCGGAGTCTGTGACAGGGCAGCGTTCTAACCAGTAGCACCGTACCGGGCGGAATGGATTCTAAGTCTGACACACAACCGGCACACGAGATTGCAAGAAACGTTGGGAACACTGCGGATTCCGACTGATTGGCAGGCAATCTGTTCAAGCCGGCGAGCGACTTATCAGAAATCCTGTGAGAAGCTGATCGGTCAGGAAGGATCGTTGGGTTTGTAACCCGACGATCTACCATCAGCCCACGTTTGGCACACAAATCACGCTAAAGATACAGAGAGTATCTTTACTCCGTCTAACCGACAGTAAGTCGACCGAATGGCGAACATCATCGGGGAAAGCTGGGTCCAGCATTGACGATGACAAATTTTCGAAACCAGCTTAATACTTATCTAAGATCGCAGGGTTTAGATCCCAGCATCCCGAATGACAACGAGAAGTGGGCCAACTTCTTAACCTATTACGCGGGAGTCATTGAAGATTGCCCGCTCCGGTGTGTCAGCCAGGGATTGAAATACACGGACGAGGTTGTCCTAAAGGTTATCGATATTGCCCCTGAGAATTCTGAGACTTGCGGTGCCTTCCGCTTGACTATCGAATGGAGATGGGTTTCGAAAACCACTGGTCGGTCCAATGAAAACCAGCAGGCCTACTGACTCATATTCCGGGACTGCTGAGGATGTCGAAGCGCACGAAAAACTCCTTGGGCCCCTTGGCGATCTTGAACTCTTCCGCGAGGGTCTCCGGGACCGGAACAAAAATCCGGTTCTTCGTTATCAACGTCGTGGTACGGAACATCCCGCCACTTGCCTTCGCGTGATTGATGGGTTCTCGCAGCTCAATGTCGTAGTAGAGATTGAGTCTTCCTGTCGCTTCGGTAAAAATATAGACCACACGATGGCCGCCCCAAAGAATCCGTGTGGTATGGGGTGCGTGAAAGAATTCTGCTTCTGTCCGCACCAAGCGGTCCGAGAGCCCTAGCAGCATGGTGAACCCATTCAGCTGCGGGTACTTCTGCGATGTCGTCAGAATCTTCATGTCGGAAGACACCGAATCGCGGATGATCGGCGGGGCCGGCGCGAATTCCATGCCCTCCTCGACGATCTGTGTCACCGGCGAGTCCACGACTCCGGGCACTTCGTTCTCGACAGAACCTACTTGATGTTGAGCAACGGTCTGCGTCTGCGGGCGAGCTCTGGAATGCGCCTGCTGCAACACCTGGCTAAAGCTCATACTTCCGGCCAAGTATTCTCCCAGTATCCCCTCAAAGTCCCCCATCTCTGTTTCTTCGTAGCGATACAGCTCCCGGTTTCTTTCAAGAATCTTCCGCAATGCCTCCACGCCATCACGCGTCGAGGATGGCACGAACTGCGTAATACGTGAATAGATGTGGACCCTCACAAAATCCTTCATGAACTGCGTAAAAAGGTCATAGGCCCGGTCATAGAACTCCAGCAGCGGCGGCAACAGAGGGCTCGATCTTGCGATGTAAATCGTCAGTTGATCTCCCGCTTTGACCGGGTAAACCTGTACGTTGTGCGAGATATCAGCGAGTATCGGCTCGACATCGGGGATCAAGTAGTCTTCCCGTAAGATGGACGCGATCTTCAGCAGAACAGATGCTTCCCGAGCAGTCAGGTCCGTTGACTTGTATTTGCGGGTGATCTGCACAGAGTCCGGCACCTGTGCGATTCTTAGAATGTGGGTCAGGTAGTGAAGCTGGACGGCGCGGCGGGGATTACCCTGCACAACATGCAGGAGGCACGTTCCCTCATTCGCAAAGGTCTTCATGATGTGATGATCTGTTCCCGTGTAGTAGTGGGCGGTTCGGCTTCCCACGTGCGCCATGACAGCACCCATCGGAACGTCCTCGTCCTCCGGCAGAACCCGAATCGCGACCTTTTTGGCGAGCGTGAACTGGTTGTGCGTCGTAATCCATTGCAGGAACGCATTGTTTTTGTCAGCCAGCTCGCTTTCCGCAAGTAGCTGGGAGGCGACCCACTCGGCGATACCAACCAGCCGAGTTGTCTGATCGATGCTCTCCCGGCTCAATGCTTCACGTCCGGCTGTCGGCTGCAGGAAGGACAAGTTCGCAACTCCGCCGAGCTGGTAGGTTCCAATCGCCGGAATCGGAGCCAAGCCGAAGTAAGAGCGAAGCCCCATGAGCTGACCGCCATTCTGCAAAAGGGCCATGCTGCCTTCAATGGCATTGCCCCCCAGAGTCACGTTGGTTACATAGATTAAGATCTGACCATTGGTGTCAGCCCGTACATCGAAAGTTCCAGCGCACAGATCGTCCTTCATCGACCGCACGCCCAGCTGCGAAAACTGCCGTCCGGCAAGAGGGAGTTGGGAGTCGAGAGCCTGCCCGCTAATCAGCTCTTCGTTCAGATAGACGGGCACCTTAAGCATCCCCACGTAAGGCAGTAAATATCGCTTTGCCTGATCGGCGGAAATGGGATTTTCATTGTCCAGGGTGGCGGTTACTGTGGTCCCAACGCCCTTATCTGAGGCGATGCGCTCCAGGGAAATGCACTCCTCGGCTATCTTGAGCTTGTCGCGTTCTGCCACGCTACGCAGTACTTCAGAGCTGCCATCAGCTCTCGTCTCCACCATTAGGCGCGTGCAGACTCCAAAGTTCGCCATTGCCCCGATGCCGAAGGTTCCGACTACCCCTGCTTTGCGCGCGCTGTCAGAGTGCTTACCGCTTGATCCGGCCTTCCAGAAATTTTCACGGAGAACCGACTCACTCATGCCAACGCCATTATCTGAGATTGAGACATCGCCATTTCCCACTCGGATGTCGATTCGGCCGCCCTCGCTTAGAGTCCCCGAACTGGCGAATCTCATACGGATCGCGTCATATGCGTTCTGCAGGTTCTCCCGAAGCAGCGCCAGCGGCGAGTCGTATATCTCACGCGCCAGGATTTGAATGACCCGCGTCGTCTCTACCTGAAATACAATTCCACTGCTCATCCGAGTCGCCTTTCCTGAATTCGACGTGATATGTCCTGGACGCTCGCATCCGTGCTGGAGGATACGAGCGGCAGGCGAACAAAAGCCTCTGCCTCCTCCCGCGTGCCGCCATCAAGGATCGCGCCACCAATCGTTACAGCCTCAGGGATCGTCAGCGGCGGCCACAGCATAGTGATAGTGCGTCGTGAGTCACCCAACTCCGCAAGCGCTCTAGCAAGAAAGGGCCGGGCAGCGGGAAGGTCTTTAACCTCTTCCAGCACATCCAGTGCATTGCTCCATTGACGCGCTCCGAGATGCTTGTCCGCCCGATCGAGTGTGATCTGTACATCCAGCTGAGGGGGTCTCGTCGAAAGTGGTTCGCACAACTTAAAGTCAAAGTACGAGTTGTTGCTGCTCGTGAAGTGGCCGGGCCCCCACACGGGTAGATTGAACAACATATTGACCATTTGCCGCTGGTGCACACGGCCGGTCCACTCCTTTGTATCCAGCTCGACAATGTTGTAACTGCGCGGGACTCCAGGCTTGAGATTGCGCGGCTCCGCGCATAATGTGCTCGCGCTAACGATTGTTATCTTCCGTGGACTGGGCCCGATACGGTAGCGCTCATCGAAACATTCCGGCAAGTGCTGATGCCCATGAAAGCCGAGCGACACACCTGCGTCGATGAGCAACTGGAGAAATTGAGAATCGAGATAATCGTCCGATGACGGACCACCGGCCATATTGTGATGCCACGCGGCTGCCATCAACCACCCCGCCCGCTGTGTTTCGCGCAAAGTCCGGCACGCATCCGTCAATGCTGTGGGATGAAATGCGCCAGCCCGGCGCAGGGGATCATTATTAAAGCAGCTGTTGAGCGCGGCCACACAGAAGCCAAGCTCGGGAAAATCGAATATTCCGTATTGTTCTTCGGCCCGGGATGGAAATGTACGCTGATGCTGATAAAAGCGCTCGTAGGTCGCTGCGAAGTATTGCAGGCGGCTGCCATATCGGGCCTCGTCCGCAATCCGGTAGAAGCATAGCTCCCGCCAAGACCACCTGAGCCGAGAGTTCGGGCTGAAGAGCTCCGCGACCATCTGAGCCTTTTTGTCAGGATCAGACGGTATGTCGATTTTCAGGGAGCTTCCCATGACCTCTTCATAGGAAACATCATGGTTGCCAGGCAAAATCACAATCCTTTCGCGCTTTCCGTCAAAGAACCGATCCGCTAAGCCGACGAGAAACTCTTCCGCTTGCGCATACTGCCGATTCTGCTCTTTTGTCCCATCTGGCGTACCTGGCTTGACGCCGTATATCAGGTCACCACTCACAATGCATAGGGACGGCCTGATAATTTGCGGTGTCTGTTTCCCAAATTGATTGAAGTCATTCTCCAGAGAATCCAGCAACCACTTGTTATTGATTTCATCGCTCAGGTCGCGATGGAGATCCGAGATATGGAGAATTGAGAAATGCATATTCCTGCGCAATCAACTTTGAAAACTCTGCTTCTATTTTCTCGAATCGCGAAAATGAACACCGCTATCCTACCTTAAAGGGGCATAGCGGTCAGGCAAGTGTTATATGGCTGGAATCCCTTCGCCTCAATATTTCACATGAAATGTCGGGCTATCGTCCGGCTTGCTGTCACGCCGGTCGTAGAGGTGGGTAACGTCCTTTATCGTTCATTATCCCGATGAAGAAGCGACCTCTCGGGATGACGATGCCGTAGCAGATCGGAGAGCACTTAGGCGACAGTCGAAATCCGGGCACGCAATCGTTTTTGGTAAACACTAGCCGACTTAGAAGGACTAATCCGCCGTGCAAGCCGGATAGCTTCCGGTTAGCCGACAAACCGGGAGTTATTGACTTGTGGCTCGAATCGAAATGCCGGGTGCGGCCGCTTCTACGAGCAGCGCTTTGCCATCCCGTTTCCCGCAGGTCCCCACTATCACCAAGTCCTTACTGTCGATTTTCAGACGCGAACCACCGCGAGAAGAACTACAATACCGATTTAGGAGACCGGCTTAGGAGAGCAGCGATGGAAATTCCAAAACGCTTGTGGATAGGGATGGTGGTTCTGGGTGCGTGTGCGAGGCTGGTTCCTCATCCGTGGAATTTCACCCCGATGATGGCCATCGGACTGTTTGCGGGAAGTCATGCTCGAAAGGTTAGCACGGGTGTTTTGGCAACTCTGTTTGCCCTCGCCCTGAGTGACGCTGTAATGGGCTTCTATCCCGGCTTGTGGTGGGTATATGGGGCGGCGCTGATTCCTGTGCTGCTCGGCGGGCTGATTCGTAACCGAAGCGGCGCGGGTCCTATTGCCGCGGCGGCCATGGCTTCCAGTCTCTCGTTTTTCCTGATCACGAATTTCATGGTCTGGGCCGCCGACCGGTTGTATCCACTGACGCTCGGTGGTTTATCAGAGTGCTACCTGGCTGGCATACCGTTCTACCGGAATCAAGTGCTGGGCGACGCCGTCTACACGGTTGCAATATTCGGCGGTTACGCGCTCCTCAACCGCTTGTGCGAGCCGGCACGGCAGGCTGCATAACGTGCGTATTGTTTCTCTTCTGGCCAGCGCCACGGAAATCGTCTGCGCCCTGGGCGCCGGCGAAATGCTGGTAGGGCGCTCGCATGAGTGCGATAGCCCGGAATGGGTACGGCGGCTTCCAGCCTGCAGCGCTCCCGCCTTCGACGTCTCGGTTTCGAGCCGGGAAATCGATGCGGAGGTTCGGCGGCGCCTCCGGTCCGGCGAGCCGCTTTATCACATTCACGGCGAACTGATTCGCGAGTTGTGTGCCGATCTGCTGATTACACAATCGCATTGCGAAGTGTGCGCGGTTACCCCCGGCGACCTAGAGCGAAGTGGCGCCTGCGCATCCCCCGCGCGGCAAGTGGCGCTGTCGGCCTCGTCTTTGGAGGAGATCTTCCAAGGTGTTCTGCGGATTGCGCGAGAACTTGGTCTGGAGGAGCGGGGCGAGGCGGTTGTCGGTTGCGAACGGGAGCGCTTGGCTACAGTCCGGGAAAAAGCTGCGCGCCTCCGCCGACCAACCGTGGTGATGGTGGAGTGGACGGACCCGCTCTTTGCGATGGGCAACTGGGGTCCCGAACTGGTGGAGATCGCCAACGGCGAACTGCTGCTTGGGAACAAGGGCAAGCATTCGGCAGCCATTCCCGCCGAACACCTTCGAGACGCTGATCCGGAGGTTCTGGTCGTGGCGCCTTGCGGATTCAACCTGGAACGGAGCTTGCAGGAACAATCCGTACTGGAGCGATATCCGTGGTGGTGCGACCTTCAAGCTGTGCGCAAAGGCCGCGTCGCGTTTGCCGACGGCAATCTGCTCTTCAACCGTTCCGGTATGACGGTCTCCCAAACCGCCGAGGTGATTGCCGAAGTCCTTCACGGCATCTCGTTCGGCGAGCGAACCGAGGGAGTGCGTTGGCGCCGGATCGAAACGTCTGCCAAGGGAGATTCGCGGCGGGTGAGCGTGAGCCGCGCGTGATGAAGGTCGTCTTATCCTGGAGCAGCGGCAAAGACAGCGCCTGGACGCTGCACCTTCTCCGGCAACAACCGAACATCCAGGTAGCCGCGCTACTCACCACCTTTAACTCCGAAGCGAACCGCGTGGCGATGCACGCGGTCCGGCGGGCGCTGGTAGAAGCGCAGGCCGAGCGTACCGGGATCCCCCTCTGGGCCGTGGAACTGCCGTGGCCTTGCTCTAACCTAGAATACGAAGAGCGGATGCGCGCCGCATGCCAGCGGGCAACGGCCGAGGGTATTACCGCGGTTGCATTCGGAGACTTGTTTCTTCAGGATATTCGCGACTACCGGGTGCGGCAGTTGCAGGGAAGTGGACTCGAACCGCTGTTTCCGGTCTGGCAAATTCCGACACAACAATTGTCGCGGGACATGATCGCAGCCGGCGTGAGAGCAAAGATTACTTGCGTGGATCCCTCGAAGCTCGCGAAGTCGTTTGTCGGCCGTGACTACGACCTGCAGTTGCTGCAGGCTCTGCCTGCCGGTGTCGACCCCTGCGGCGAGAACGGGGAATTCCACACGTTTGTGTATGATGCGCCCGTGTTCTCTCGCCCCATCGGAGTGCAGACGGGAGAAGTGGTCGAGCGCGATGGGTTTGTGTTTGCCGACTTGCTTTCGTGATGGCCGCTCTGCACCCCGGCTCGCGCCTCCGGAGGCGCAGGTCTGCCTCTTAATAGCGTAGCTTTACTCCCATTTGCCTATTCGCTGTTACTCCCGAGTCACGGGCGACTCGGACATTATCGGATTGTGGAAGAGTTGGCGACCACTCGCCCAGAATCAACGGCGAAGCCCGGGTTGGCACATGTAACGAGGTGCCCACTATACATCCAGACCTATGCATTATCATCGGTCACCACAGGGCGACTAGCGGTACATATCTCCACGGCCCGTATCAAGCGACACGTTTTGAGGCAGGTGGGGCCGGGCCCGATCTATTAGGCCGCTCATTTTTCTGATGCACTTGTGACATGGGGGTTTCGCAAGAGGAATCCCATGGTGTACTCGATCATTTTCAAGAGCCGAGTTCTCTATGCGGTCTTGCCGGTACTACCTCTTCCCGCGTCACTCTCGTTCAACAGTGCGCGGACCTTGCGCGCCAATTCAATTGGAAGAAACGGCTTTTCTAGGTAGCCAGCGTCTTGCGGGAGGTGCGCTGTCCGGCCGATTGTGTCTT
>PLBX01000550.1 GCA_003135495.1 Acidobacteriaceae bacterium
CGAGCACACTCCAGGCTGTTATATTTGATTTTCGGGGTTCTCCACCTCTCGGGTGAGTCATACCCAAGAACGATTTTTGTACACAACCTGTGTGACCGCCAGCACAGCGCGCACAAAAGACAAGAAAACGAAAACGAAGCAGGAAAGCATTCATGGCGCAGATATTCGATCGCGGCTCTAATGCTTTGGCTCGTATGAGCATCGTTCTGGCAGGCCTGATAGTTATCGCCCTAGGCGTCACTCTGGATCAGTTGCAACGATCCCCATGGGTGACACGGCAGGGCCAGCGCCCTGACCAGCCGGTGCCGTTCAGTCACAAGCATCACGTGCAGGCGCTAGGGTTGCAGTGCCAGTACTGTCACACGACGGTGGAGAAGTCGAGCTACGCGGGGATTCCGCCGACCAAGACCTGTATGAACTGTCATGCGCAGATCTGGACCAACGCGGCGTACCTGGAGCCGGTGCGCGAGAGCTTCCGCACCGGGCATTCACTGCAGTGGACGCGGGTGAACCAGTTGCCGAATTTTGTTTATTTCAATCACAGCATTCACATCAATAAAGGCGTGGGTTGCAATAACTGCCACGGGCCGGTTGACCAGATGCCGCTGATGTATCAGGCTGCGTCGCTGCAGATGGAATTTTGCCTCGATTGCCACCGCAACACAGAAAAATATCTGCGCCCGCGCGAGCAGGTTTTCAATATGCGTTATGAGCAGCCCTCGGAGGGAGAACCGGTGGTCGTGGCCGGAAAGTCCTATTCCGATCAGGAGAGCCTGGGCAACGCGCTGAAGCAGCAATATAAAGTGCGGTCGGTAAAAGACATTACGAGTTGCGATACGTGTCACCGGTAGCGGCGAGAACCGGCCGCTGAGAGCTGACAGCCGAGAACTGATTTTAGAGTTTGAAATTTCAAGATGAGCATGGACGAGCACAAAACGAACCCTGCGGCCAGCAAGCCTGCAGCCGACGTCTGCCCGACGAAGCGCAAACATCTGGACTTCGCCACCGTGAAGGAGCAGATCGAGGACACGACTGGCCCCGAATACTGGCGCAGCCTCGAAGAACTTGCCGGCAGCGAAGAGTTTCAGGAGATGATGCACCGCGAATTCCCGAAGGGTGCGTCGGAATGGCTTGATGATTTTTCGCGGCGCGGCTTCCTCAAGACCATGGGAGCGTCACTGGCGCTCGCCGGTTTGACCGGATGCACGCGCATGCCGGACACGGAAATCGTTCCGTATGTGCGGCAGCCGGAAAATGTTATTCCGGGGCGTCCGAAGTTTTACGCGACTGCGTTCACGTTAGGCGGATACGCTTCGCCCATCCTGGTCGAGAGCCACATGTTCCGGCCGACCAAAATTGAAGGCAATCCGCAGCATCCGGCGAGCCTTGGTGGCACGGACGTTTACGCGCAGGCATCGATTCTCGATCTCTACGATCCGGACCGCGCGCAGAACATCACCTATCTCGGCGATGTCCGCTCCTGGAATGCTCTGACGGAAGCCTTGCGCGGTCCCATGAACGCCGAGAAAGGCATGGCGGGCGGCGGGGTTCGCATACTCACGCAGACCGTTACCTCGCCTACGCTGGCTGGGCAGATTCGCGATTACATTCAAGCGAATCCGATGGCGAAGTGGCACGTGTACGAGCCCATTAATCGCGACAATGTAGTGGAAGGCGCGAAGCAGGCCTTCGGAGAGCCCGTCGAGACGCGTTACGACTTGTCGAAGGCGGACGTCATCGTTTCGCTCGACGCTGATTTTCTTTACGCCGGGTTCCCCGGCTCGGCGCGGTACACCCGCGATTTCGCCGCGCGGCGCAATCCTGACGCAAACATGAACCGGCTGTACGTGGTCGAGAGCACGCCGAGTTCGACGGGGATGAAGGCGGACCATCGGCTGCCGATGAAGGCCGGCGATGTCGAGAACTTTGCCCGCGCGCTAGCGAGTGGGTTTGGCGTGAAAACCGAAGGGTTCCCAGGCGATAAACAGAAGGACGTTGACGCAATTGCCAAAGACCTGCAATCGCATAAGGGGACTAGCATAGTCATAGCCGGCGATCACCAGTCGGCCGCCGTCGTGGACCAGTTTGACGCCCTTAATCAGTCGCTCGGCAACGTCGGCAAGACAGTTTTCTACACCGACCCCGTCGATGCTAACCCAGTAAATCGTACCGATTCGCTAAAGGCGCTGGTTCAAGACATGCGCGCCGGAAAAGTTGATGTGCTTCTGATTCTCGGAGGCAATCCGGTTTACGACGCGCCTGCTGATTCCGAATTTGCCTCAACGCTGGAATCGAATGCCGTGGGCCTGAAACTTTATCTCGGGTCGCATCGCAACGAGACCGCGGAATATTGCCAGTGGCATATTCCGGAAGCTCACTATCTGGAATCGTGGAGCGATGCGCGCGCCTACGACGGCACAGTTTCGATTATTCAGCCGCTGATCGAGCCGCTTTACGGCGGCAGGACAGCGCACGAAATGATCGCCGTCTTATCGGGCCAGTCAGGCGTAACCGGACACGATCAGGTTCAGACGTACTGGCAGAAACAGCACACTGGCGCGGACTTTGACGCGTTCTGGCGCAAGTCGTTGCATGACGGTTTTGTTGAAGGCACCGCCTACGAGCCGAAGAATGTCTCGCTCAAGGGAGCCGGCGGCCAGGCCCCACAATCCGCGGCGACTGCTAACGGCAACGCGGGCAGTTACGAAATTAACTTCCGCCGCGATCCCTCCATCTACGACGGCCGCTTCTCGAATAACGGCTGGCTGCAGGAGCTTCCAAAGCCGCTCACGAAATTAACCTGGGATAACCCGATCATGATCGGCCCCGCGATGGCCGAGCGTCTGAAGCTGAATTTCAAAGACGTTGCCGAACTCGAATTCAACGGCAAAAAAGTAAGAGGCGCGATCTGGATTCAGGCTGGCCATCCCGATAATTCGATCACGGTATTTTTCGGTTACGGGCGAACCCGCGCTGGCCGCATCGGCACGGGCACGGGATTTGACGTCTATCCCCTTCGCTCCAGCCAGACGCCGTGGTTCGCGAATGGCGCGCAGCTTCGTGCCACTGGCGATACTTATCAACTCGCCAGCACGCAGGGTTACCAGACAATGGAAACGCCGGATGGCAGCACGCGTCCGCTGGTGCAGGAGCGCAGCCTCGAAGAATACAAAAAGGAGCCGAACTTCGCGAAGGAAGACGAACCGCCGGCGGAACTCACGCTCTACAAGGCTCCGCATGATTATTCGAAAGAAACTTATTCGTGGGGCATGGCGATCGACTTGAACGCCTGCGTCGGATGCAACAACTGCATCGTCGCCTGCCAATCCGAAAATAATATTGCGGTCGTCGGCAAAGAGCAGACCCTCAAGGGCCGCCACATGCACTGGCTGCGCGTGGATGCCTACTACAACGGACCTCGCGATAATCCCAAGGGATTCTTTCAGCCCGTTCCCTGCATGCAATGCGAAAACGCGCCCTGCGAGCTGGTTTGCCCGGTGCAGGCGACCGTGCACAGCACCGAAGGCCTGAACGACATGGTCTACAACCGCTG
>PLBX01000349.1 GCA_003135495.1 Acidobacteriaceae bacterium
CTGAATGCGCTGGTCGGCGAGAAGCTTGCGATCATTTCGCCGAAACCACAAACTACACGCAATCGCATCCTTGGAATCATCAACGTTCCCAAGCAGAAGGGAAGAGAAGCTGGCCAGATTGTGCTCATCGACACGCCTGGAGTGCATCAGTCTGGCTCCTCGCTTGGACGTAAGATGATGTCGGAGGTGCGGGAGGCGCTTGAGGGCTGCGAACTGATTTTGCTGATTGCCGACGCCAAGAAAAAATGGGATCGCGAAGATGCCTTCGTTCTTGATCTAGCGAAAAAGGCGGGTACTCCAGTTTTCCTGCTACTCAATAAAATTGATCTGCTCGCCGATAAGAGCAAGCTGCTGCCTCTGATTGCGCAGTTTCAAACGCCGCACGATTTTAAGGAGATCGTTCCTATCTCTGCGCTTAAAAAGAAAGGCCTTGATGAGCTGCTGTCGTGCGTCCTGAAGGCTCTTCCGAATGGGCCGCGCTATTTTCCGGAGGACCAGATCACGGATCAGCCGGTGCGATTTATGGCGGCGGAATTGATTCGCGAACATGTGCTGATGCAGACGCATGAAGAAGTGCCGCATGCCGTCTCGGTGTTAATCGAGCAATTTGAGGAGGGCGCGAGGTTGACGCGAATTGCGGCAGTGATTTTTTGCGAACGCGAGGGGCAAAAGGCCATCCTGCTTGGTAGAGGGGGCCAGATGCTAAAGAAGATCGGAACCGCGGCGCGACTGGATATCGAGAAAATGGTAGGTACCAAGGTTTTTCTGGAGCTGTTCGTCAAGATCAAGGCGGGATGGCGCGATTCGCGAAACTTCGTGGAAGAGCTCGATTGGCGGCGGCAACTGCAGCAAATGGGCGGTCCGCCGGAGGGGGAACAGTGAGAGGGCGAAGAGCTCTGTTGCTTATGATCGTCATTTTATGACCAGCGCTCACAAATACCAATGGCCGTACTCGATGCGAATAAGTTTGCTTCTTGTCAGGCAAGTCCCTAGAATCTGTCAGCCTGTCTTCGCGTCCGGTAGAGGGGCGAGTTGAAACACAAGCTTTATCATTGATGGCAGATACTCCTTCATCTTCCGAACAAGCTCGTCCGTCGCGCAGTTTTGACGCGGCCAAGCTGACTTTAAAGCTCAGTGTAATGCTGGCTGCTGATCGCAATGCGGTCGATCCCGTCGTGCGCAGCGTTATGGATATTGTTCGCGAGATGAACTGCGCCGCGGGCAGGGAAGATGACATCGAACTGGCTCTGACAGAAGCGTTGGCGAATGCGGTTGTGCATGGGGCGAAAAGCGATCCTTCCAAAATTATCGAATGCGATGTCGCTTGCGACGATCAGCAGGCAATCCTGATTGTGGTGCGCGACCCGGGGCCCGGATTCGATCCCAGCAAGATTGCTAATCCGTGCGAAGGTGAGAATATTTATGCAAATCACGGGCGCGGCATTTATTTGATCAATCAGTTGATGGATGAAGTGCAGTTCCACAAGAATGGGACTGAGATTCATATGCTCAAACGCTGAGCTGACGTCGTCCTGATTTAGTTGCAGGACGGCTGGCCAAGTTCTTGCTGCGGTGGGTGGCCGGGCGGGGACGTCCGGCGCTCCATTGATACGCTTACTGACGATCGTGCTGGCGGCGATAACTACTCTTTTGCGGCGATTCCCAAACTTTTCATCTTGCGATAGAGATGGCTGCGCTCCAGCCCAAGAACCTCGGCTGTGCGGCTGACGTTGCCATGATTCTCATCAAGCTTCTTGAGGATGTAGTCACGTTCGTAGGCGGCGCGCGCCTGGTGCAAGGTCGAGCCCTCGGTTCTCGCGACGCGGCGGCTGCCGTCCCTATGAACCAACGGTGGCAGATGCTTGCGTTCAAACCGGGAGGTCGTGGGATTCATAATCACGATGCGCTCGATTACATTGCGCAACTCCCGGATGTTTCCCGGCCAGGTGTAGCGCATTAATACGTCGATGGCATCGTCAGTAATTTCCCGAGGGCGGCGGCCATAAGCAGAAGCGAATTCTTTGAGAAAATGCCGGGCAAACAAGGGAATGTCTTCTTTGCGCTCGCGAAGCGGGGGGACCACAAATGGAACTACGTTAAGCCGGTAGAAAAGATCTTCGCGAAAATTTCCCTTGGCGATTTCTTCTTCCAGATCTTTATTGGTGGAGGCGATCACGCGAACGTCGACGGTAATGGGATCGTCGCTGCCGACTGGGATGAAGCGCTGCTGTTCCAGGGTGCGCAGGACTTTCGACTGCGTTTTCAGGCTCATGTCCCCGACTTCATCGAGAAACAGCGTCCCGCGATCGGCTTTGAGGAACTTGCCTTCCTTATCCGCGGCCGCTCCTGGAAACGACGACTTGCGGTGCCCGAACAATTCGCTGTCGATTAAATCTTCTGGAATCGCGGCGCAGTTCATCTCGACAAACATCTCATCTTTGCGCGGGCTCTGCATGTGAATGGCATGCGCCACCAGTTCTTTGCCAGTGCCCGATTCGCCGTAGATGAGCACGCGTCCGTTGGTTGGAGCCATAAGCGCGATTTGCTGGCGCAGCGCTTTCATGGGAACGCTATCGCCAACAATTATGCTCTTTGCCTGTAACTGTTTCCGCAAGTCGAGATTTTCGTGGCGCAAACGGCGCGCCTCGACTGCGTTTTTTACGAGGATGAGAGTTTTTTCGAGCGAGAGCGGCTTTTCCGCGAAATCGTAGGCGCCGAGCTTGGTAGCGCGCACCGCGGTTTCGATGGTTCCATGCCCTGAAATCATGATGACCTCGGGTGGATCGCCCATCTCCCGGATTCTCTCCAGTACTTCCAGGCCATCCATTCCGGTCAACCAAACGTCAAGCAGGATCGCGTCGAAGCTGCTCTTGCGCAGGAGTTCGAGGCAATCTTCGCCGCTCGGGCTGACGCTGGTTTTGTACCCTTCATCTTCGAGGATGCCGCTCAAAGATTCGCGGATAGCGGATTCGTCATCGACAATCAGAATGTGAGCCATTTGTATGCGGTGAAAGTCAAATTTTGGTTCAGCGCCAGGCGCTGCGAGCTACGGGCTGCGAGCCACGAGCAGGCGGGCAAAGAGTTAAGCGAATTGCTCGAAGCTCGCGGCTCGCAGCGCTGGCCTCGAAGCTTCATTATACGGTTAGCTTGCCGCTGGAGCGCCGATCTGAGTGCTCATGGTTTCGACTGCTACGGGCAGCTCGATAACAAAGCGACTGCCGACCGGTTTGTTTTCTTCGACGCGGATCGAACCGCGATGATCTTCAACAATCCGGCTGACGATGGCTAAGCCCAATCCGGTTCCGCGTTGCTTGGTCGAAAAATAGGGCAAAAAAAGGCGCTCTTTCACATCTCGCGAAATTCCCTGTCCGGTGTCGGAGACAGTCAGTTCGACCGCATCGCGGCTGACCACCAGCGCGGTAGAAATTGTGATCTCCTTCAATATCGCATCCTGCATGGACTCGGCCGCATTATCCACGAGGTTTGCCACGGCTCGTTTAATGGCTTCGGGGTCGGCCATTACCGGAGGCAGGTCTTGCGCGAGTTCGGTTCGCACGTCGATGCCATCCATGCGCCCGTTAAACATAATGAGCGCGCCTTCCACCAAGTTGTTCAAACTGGCGGGTTGGGGGCGGGATGCGGGAAAACGCGCGAGCACGGAAAATTCGTCTACCAGGGTGCGAACGGTTTCGACGGCATTGCGAATCGTTTCCGCGCAGGTGCGGATGATTTCGAGCGAGGCCGCGTCGGGAGCGCTTCCGCGTGTCAAATGACGTTCAATGCGTTCTGCAGAAAGCGCGATTGGAGTCAGAGGATTCTTAATTTCGTGCGCGACGCGGCGGGCCACCTCGCGCCATGCCGCCTGTTTCTGCGCGCGCAGCAGGTCTGACAAATCTTCAAACACCAGCACGTAACCCACGGCCTCGGATGCATGGAGGAGCGCGGATACGGTGATGGCGATATTCAATCTAGCGCGGGGCAGGGTGAGTTCCATGTTAGCCGCGGTTATCCCCATTCGATCGGCGCGCCGCAATAAAGGTTCAATATCAGCAAGAACGTCGGCGGCCAGTACGTCGCGCAAAGGAAGATTCACCAGTGCCGCAGGACTCACGTATTCGCTGCGTTCCAAATAAAACATTCTGGAGAAGGCGGCGTTCGCGAGGGTTATTCTGCGTGACGCGTCAATCGATATCACCCCGGTGGGCAGGCTTTCGAGGACGGTTTCGATGTAGCGGCGGCGACGCTCCAAAGCTTCGTTCGCGACTCCTACATCGCGGCTGGAAGCTTCAATCTGGTGGCGGCTGGATTCGAGTTGCTGCGCCATGGTATTGAAAGATTGCACCAACTCAGCCAGTTCGTCAGTGGCGCGGATATCAACACGGTAATCCAGTTGACCTTTTGAAATGGCCGCTGTGCCTGCGGCTAGCGCGGCTACCGGACGATTGACCAGCTTCGAAAGTAAAAGAGCGAGCCAGGTTGAGGCGAACAAAACTACGACGGTCAGCAGCAGCAGAAATCCGACGTAGGTTCGCCTGACCAGTTTTCTTTTGGCGGCGAGTTCGACGTAACGAGTCTGACTTTCCTGAATCTGCCTGGCGGTTTGAGCGAATTTCGGCGGTAGCGGCATGGCGACAATGATCTCGCCATCTTCGATTGGCGACGCCGCCACGATGTAATCAGTAACGCCCCATTGAAAATGAGGATGCTCCCCGCGCATGGCGGCTTGTATGGGAAATTTATCCTGCATGTCAGACCATCGCGCCGGAGTATTCAAACTGACCGCGGCGGTGCCGTTTGTCATCGCCAGAACGAATCCGCCTTGCAAAGTGGGGATGTGTTCGCGCAGTTCTTCCGTGACCTCGGAAAAATTCTTGGCGATGAATGCCTTTTGAAATTCGGCGGACTGCGCGATGGATACAGCCTCGGAGGAAGCATTCTGGCCCGCATAATCATAGAGGAGCGCCGACATGGCAGCGGTGTCTGCGCGCACTTCCTCGACGGGTTGTGAAAACCATTTATCGATGGAGCGATTCATCAAGCCGTAAGAGAACCAGAACATCGCTATCACGGGCAAAAACGACAGCAGCAGGCTGACCACGACGAGGCGGGTTCGAAACTTTGAGCCGGCCACGCCCGCGCGCCGTTCGGCGAAAAGCTTGAGCAAGTTTCGTCCAAGAACGACGGTTAGCGCTACAGAGGCGAAGAAGATGAGGCCGCTCAAGCCGGCGAAGAACAGGAGCTGCTGATTATTGTCAGGGCTGATGAACTTCAGATTGAACGAGGCTTGCGACACCATGATTGCCAGCAGCAGGAAGGCGCCGGCGCCTAGCGCAATCAGGGCCTTGCGGCGGCCCGAGGTCTTGCTTCCGACGCGAATTGGATCACCTGAAGGCAAGGGTCAATTATAGGGCGACGGAGGGGCGCTAGTCGTGGGCAGTGATGGCGCGTCTAACGCGCGGGTGGACGGGCGAGACGCCCGTCGCTCC
>PLBX01000237.1 GCA_003135495.1 Acidobacteriaceae bacterium
GAGAAGCTTCCGGCGTTGCGGGAGAAAAAGAATGTGGTAGTGTTCGCGAATGTGTTTGGCTACACGCGCGCGGATTATGAGCAGACGATTGAGATTCTGAATCAAGGCGAAGGCATTGCGGCTTACGAGATTAATGTGTCGTGCCCGAACACAGCACATGGCGGGATTCAGTTTGGCTGTGATGCGCACTTGCTGGACGAAGTGGTAGCCACGGCGAAGCGGACGGCTACGCGTCCGGTGATTGTCAAACTCTCGCCGAACGTGACTTCGATTGCGCAAATGGCTTATGTGGCGCAGGAAGCGGGCGCGGATGCTATTTCTCTGGTGAATACATTCCTTGCCATGGCGATTGATCCGGAGACTCGGCGTCCGCGAATTGCTAATGTGACCGCGGGGCTGTCGGGGCCGGCGATTAAGCCGATTGCACTGCGAATGGTCTACGATGCGGCGCATGCGGTGAAAATTCCTGTGATTGGCATGGGAGGGATTTCGACTCCGGCGGATGTGGTGGAATTTATGCTGGCCGGGGCGAGCGCGGTGCAGGTGGGAACGGCCAGTTATTTTGATCCTGTGGCGACGGAGACGCTGGTGGAGGGTTTGACGGTGTATTGTCGCGAACATCGTATTGAACGACTCAGCGATTTGACTGGCGGGATGCTGACGGACTGAATGTGAAGAGGCCGAAGTTGCTTGGATGAGCGATGCAAAAAGCCTATAAGGTCAGGAGTCGCGAAGAAATGCAGAGGTCCTTCGCTTCTCTCAGGAACGTTGTCACTCTGAACGCAGTAGAAAATTCACGAAGTGAAGTTTCTACGAAGTCGAAGGACCCCTACCCCATTCCCAACCTTGTCACCCTGATCCAAACTCGTCCCCTTCATTCCTTATTTGTCGTGTCATTGCTTTCAAGGAGTTGCTTGCATGACTTGTTTGCGATTAGCGGCCGGTGGATTGCCAGATTGAGCCGGGAGATTGATAGTTTTGGCCTTCGCCCCACACCAAGTGGGTGTCGTTCTGGTTGTCGATCGCTAATCCGAAATAGTCTCCGAAGGGGAAGCTGAAACCGGCTTTTGAGATGTAGGGATAGCCGGGAACGTAGTTGGAAACGCGAATTTCGTCTCCCCAGGTTGCGCCGCCGTTGCTTGAACTCCGGTAGTAAGTATTCCAGGCGGTATGGGTGCGGGAAGAGTTGCGGGCGTCCATCCAGGCGATGCGGACATCGCCGCTGTTTCCGGCAACGATGGCGGGAAAAGCGTGATCGACGGCAGGCGGGGCGGAGGAAACGCTTGTGCGCGGAATCCAGTTTTCACCGCCGTCGGTCGAGGATGAAAAGTAAATATGCTGTGGTCCCATGGGCTGGCTACCGGCGTTCCATAGGGCGTAGAGGGTTCCGTCGGCATCGGAGGTCAGGGCGATTTGCGGGCCGAGGTAGGCTTCGCCACATTCTTCGATCTTGCAGTTGGGGGCTGCGGCTGAGACACCCAGGGGAGTAGAGGCCCAGGTTTTGCCTTGATCCCCAGACTTCGCTATATAGAGGTTAACGGCGCCGCGGGCTCCTGCTGATTTTGAGTAGGACGACCAGGCTAGATAGGCGTTGCCAGCGGGATCGACGGTGGCCGAGCCGAGCAGGGACCATCCAGGCCGGCTTTCCGCATTCACACGGGTGGGAATGAAGCTGCGGCCGGCATCCTGTGAGACCGCAACCCATACTTCTTCTTCGTGATTGAAAGCGACATATACAGCCTGACCGCGTACAGCTAATGCGGGTTTATCGAGCTCGACTGCGCTGGTCACGGCAACGGTGAAAGCCCAGGTTGCGCCGGAGTCAACCGACTTTGCCAGGACGACGGCGCGTTTGCCGTTCTGCAACCACGCGGCATAAAGGGTGCGGTGGTCGGCGGGGTCGACGGCAATTTGAGGATCGAACTGGCCGGTTGGCGATTCCAGGATGCTGCGGGGAGATTGCCAGGTTTTGCCGTTATCGCTGCTCGTAACTAGGAGCATGGTGGGCATGAGGCAGTTCTCGCACGAAGCGACTTTGCCGTATTGCGGATAGAGGATGAAGACGTGGCCGGAGCCGTCAGCAGCGATCGAGGGCTCCCATTGATCGCCGGTGGATGAGCCAACCCGGCTCTGCCCGGAGAATTGCGGAGCTGCCGCCCACGCTGCGCTGACGAGAGCGAAAAGCAGAAGTATGATCCGAGGAGCAATCTTCGAAGTCAGTCTTGCCGCGGCGACTTTTGAAAAGGCGGAGTGCATGGAACTGGAATACTGGTTCCCGATCAAGACTTTATCTTGACTGCGTCCGCGGGTCAAATTGACTTGTACCGGAAACACGC
The DNA here is from genome assembly GCA_003135495.1 of Acidobacteriaceae bacterium. GTDB lineage: Bacteria > Acidobacteriota > Terriglobia > Terriglobales > Acidobacteriaceae > Acidiflorens. The sequence continues at coordinate 2,337 of PLBX01000237.1, forward strand.
CTTAGTAACCAGCGACCAAGCGGTTCGTCCGCCGGCGAGTGACGGGGAGGGAAATTAACAATCAATTTATCCAAGAGCAAAAGCTATTTTAGACCCATCCTGCCATTTAGGTGCTGGATCACGGAGTAACATTCGCAGGCGATTTGTTCCAAGTTTTTGCGGTTCAAGATTTTTACTGTACCTCGCGAGTTTTGTATCAAGCCGGCATTTTCTAGAACTGCAGTGGCCAGACTTACGCTGGGGCGTCCGGAACCCAGCATCTGCGCCATGAATTCGTGAGTCAAGGGTAGGTTCTCGGAATCGACTCTATCCTGGCACATTAAGAGCCAACGTACCAGGCGTTGCTCGACTTCGTGAAGGCGATTGCAAGCCGCGATTTGAGCAACCTGAAGTCCGCTCATGAGGGCGAAGCGGCTGAGTTCAGCGCGTAAAAATGTTGCCTCGGGAAGAATCTCCTGAAAAACCTCTGATCTGATGCGGACGCCGGTTCCCGACATCTGCATAATGGCGCGGAATGGTCCGATTCGCAGCCCGGCGGTCAGCGACATTCCGACCATCCCTTCTTTCCCTGCGATGCCCACTTCGACGCTTCTGCCGTCGCGGCTAAGAGCCACGAGGGAACACATGCCTTCATTCAAGAAATAAATGAAGTCGATCTGCTGGCCGGGTTCATGAAGAATTCGATACTGTGGCAGCGTCACGGTTTCGAGGTGCGGGCGAAGGAGATTGTATTCCGCGTCCGGAAGCGACAAGAGAATTGCGTTACTAACAGCCTTCCCCATGGAGTCGGAGCGTTCACCGGGGCGCAAAGGCGCAGACTTACTTTCCGGCGCCGATACTTTCGTAGCTGCGGCATCTTTGACCAATGCATTCATCTCGGAATTCGATGCGTCGAACCAGTTGGGCTGCGCATCGGCGGAACTGTAGTTGAAGGTAGAATTTTATGGACTCTTTAAGGAGACGAACATCATGACGAATCGCAAATGCGATTGCCTACCATTCTTCCTATGGAGCGCACGGTTAAGCAGCCTATTTCAAGAGGCGCATTAATCACGCCGCCAACTTTAAGGTCCGGGCGTCTTCTCATCATTTGTGAGCGGGCGGTCTCTCGAACTCAAGAGGCGGTTGAGCTCTTCGCAGAGCTTGAGAAATTTGTTTCGATCGTGCTCGTTCGCTATGCGGGCGCAGAGCTCCTGAATGCGTTCACTGAGGGCGGTGTCCATGCGCGGGCAGTATTGCAGCGAAGGGGAAGCGGAGTATGTTCGATGTCGAACGCTGGTGCGAATTCTATTGAGGGTGGTGGCGGCGTTCGGGCCGGGCGTCATTAGTGGCAACCAGCTTTCGCAAGCGATCCATGTGCTCACGAAGGAGTGCTCGGAGTTGATTGTGAACCTTGCTTAATTCCTCGGGTTCGGTAATCGAAAGAGCCCGGTTACTGAGCGCACGAATGCGGTCTTCCAACCGACGTGGAACGACGTAATAAGAAATCAAACTGCATAGTGGGCTTTGCGTGGGCCCTTTTTGACGCTCCATTACTCCCCTGAATTCCGGCCAGAACTCTCAATTCTGCTGATGCGTGCGATAGAAAACAATCGGGCAGAGGCTGTAGGGAGGAANNGACGCATTCGGAAATTGAAGGCGGGACAAACCCGCAGAAAAATTTGGAAGGAGATTGGATTTTCGCCGTAGGCGGCGTCGAGTTCGTGCGATTTTGAGTAAAACGTGACGTCGCCGCCTAGAGCCAGCTGCCAGACACGGCGTTGAAGCAGGTCTTGAGCGGCTCCGAAGGTGTAGGCTCCAATGCGGAAAATAGGAAGCAAGGGTTGCGCCGGGAAAAGTTCATCCTTGTCGACCAATTCCAGGCGGGAGAAGGCGTAGTTGCGCGACTTGAAGTTTAGAGTCGACTCCAACAAGTAGCCGTTCAAAGTATGGTCGTTGGAGATTTTGTGGACTCGCCCCCAGACGGCTGAAGTTGCCCAGGAACCCTGCGTAAAAGGGCGCACGTATTCAATGGAGGCGGTTTGGCGACGTTGGCTGCCGGGCTCCAGAGCCTCGGGTTTCTCCAAGCGCCCGTAACTATATTGAGCGGTCCAGTTGCGCGAGGCGGCGACGCTGATGCGTCCCGACCAGGAATCGAGCGGGGCGAACTGGATGCTGTATCGCTTTTCGTCCGGCTCGCGGCCGTTGAATATCGAGCCTTCAATCTTCAGGCGACTCACGACGAGGCCAGTTGTGATTACGCCGAAGCTGGTGTGGGTGGAATCCTGCAAATGGTGAGACAAGGGCGCCATGGGTAATTCCGAT
>PLBX01000527.1:0-9700 GCA_003135495.1 Acidobacteriaceae bacterium
TTGAGCCAGGTCCAGTCGGCAAAAGCAAAGGGGACCTCTTTGCCGGGAGCGGGCGGTGCGGGCGAAGAATTGTCGGGCGTGGGTACGGACCCCTTTGAAGATAATGCGGAGGCTGGCGCTCCCGACAGGCTTGCGCTGCTGGTGTCTGCGCCTGTCGATTTGGCTTTCGAGCCGGCTGAAAGCTCCGCTTCCAATTCCTCGATGCGCTTCTTCATTGCATCAAGTTCTTTTTGAATCGCGGGCGGGATGGCCTGCTCGCTGGCACCCGATGCAACATTGCCCGAGTCAATGCCTTGGGCGACTTGGGCAAGACTGAAAGATTGCGAAAATAAGGGAATAGAAATANNACAGCGTCCGGCCCGAGAATGAGACCCGGCACAATTGCCTCGGGCGCCATTTAGAAGTTTAAGAAACCATCCATAAAGAAGGTATAAAGGAGAGATGCGGAATTCGTAAAAAGGTGTACAGGTCCTCAAGTATTCAGGATTTGTGGTTGGGTTCGAAACGATATCCGAGACGGGGTTCGGTGACGATGTAGCGGGGCGACGAAACTCGAGCCTCCAGCTTCTTGCGCAACTGGCCGACGAACACGCGCAGATATTCCACTTGTTCGGTGCTTTGCCCGCCCCAGATAGCCGCGAGAAGAGAGCGGTGGGTGACCACTCTTCCGGCGTGCTGCGCCAGATAGACGAGCAGATCGAACTCCGTGGGCGTAAGGCGCACTTCCTGCTGCTTGACCATTACTTTGTGTGCGTCACGATCGATGCGGAAATCGCCTACTTCGATTAACGGCAACTTCTCATCTTCAGTCTCTGGAATGCGGCGAAGATNNACGGAGAGCACGATGATTGGAACCTGCGACGACAGCCGCAACGTGCGGCACAGTTCCAGGCCATCCATATTCGGCATGGAGAGATCGGTGATCACGAGGTCCGGCGTCCAATCTTTTAATATTTCAAGCGCAGTCTCGCCATCATTCGCCACACGAATTTCGTATCCCTGACTGGAGAGACTGGTGCGAAGAACCCGCGTAATTTGCGGTTCGTCGTCAACTACCAGGATGTTGGAGTGCTCGCTCATTTCAGCCTTCAGGAAGGTTGCTGCCTCACGATATGAACATCGACTTGCGGCGCGTCGCGCAGAAACTTGTGGATGGCGGTGAGATACAGATACCGGCGCCAGCCGCCGGACACAGAGTGTCCGAAGACGACTTGCGTGATGTGCTTTTCGCGGACGAACTCCGCAACCACCTCAGCTACGCTGCGTCCGGCCCGCTTTTCAATCTGCGCGCCAACGTTCTCGGCGAAATGAAGATTGGCCGCCAGCGTTTTTTGGTCCTTTTCTGCTCTGTCTTGTCCCATATCCACGTAGAGGACGAAGAGTTCGCCGTCCAGAACCTGGGCCATGCGCGATCCGCGCGCAATGAGATACTGTGCATCGGGATTGGAACTGATACAAACCGCGATGCGCTCGCAAATCGCTACGTTCGAGCCTTCCTTATCCTTCTCACGGTAGGACTCGAGGTTACGGTCAACCGCGTGCGCGACCTGGCGCAAGGCGAGTTCGCGCAAAGCAATCAGATTACCCTCGCGAAAAAAATTGTTTAACGCGCGATCTACTCTTTCCTGGGGATAGATGTCACCGCGGCGCATGCGGCTTTGCAGGGCTTCAGGGGTGAGGTCGGCCATCACAACTTCATTAACCCTTTTTAGAACCCAGTCGGGGACCGTCTCTCGCACCTGAATGCCGGTTATGCCAAGCACCGTCGGCGTGATGCTTTCCACGTGCTGAATATTCATTGTGGAAAGAACGTCGATGCCCGCATCCAGCAATTCAAAAACATCTTCGTAACGCTTCGGGTGCTTACTGCCTTCGATGTTTGTGTGCGCGAGTTCGTCGACGATCGCAACTTTAGGTTTGCGAGCCAGGATTGCATCGACGTCCATTTCTTCGAAGAGAGCGCCCTTGTAATCAAGTCGCTTCCGCGGGACTGTCTCTAATTGTGCGGCCAACTCACCTATGGCCTTGCGCCCGTGGGTCTCGACGACTCCGATCACCACGTCTTCACCGCGGCTGTGGCGGCGAACCGCCTCGCTCAACATGCTGTGCGTTTTACCCACGCCGGGGGCATAGCCCATGAAGAGCTTGAAGATGCCGCCTTTCTGCGAGGGGGCTGCTTCTTGTAACCACTGTTCTGGCGTCTTAAGCATCGTCGCGGCTATTTTCGTTCAGCAGAATGAAATTGTCGAACTTTCTCGAACCTCGGCTACAATCGGCTCGTGAAATTCCCACCCCAACCGACCGTTGGTTACGCAGTGGCCGCATTCCTTGTTGCGGGGATAACTTTTCTTTACCGAGTTCTGTTGCATGTAAATCCAACCACGGTTGCGCTGTCATTTCTCGTGGGCATCCTGGCGGTTTCGGCGACTTGGGGATTGCGTCATGCCGTCCTGATGGCGGTGATTGCAACTCTTGCTTTCAACTATTATTTTCTGCCTCCCATTGGCACGTTCACGATTGCCGACCCACAGAACTGGGTGGCCCTTGGTGCGTTTTTGATTACCGCAGTCGTGGCCAGCAAGTTGTCAGATCGCGCACGGCGCGAGGCCACCAACGCCAACGATCGCCGGCGCGAGGTGGAGCGCCTGTACTCGTTTAGCCAGCAATTGCTCTCCAGTAATAATGTGCCTGAGCTTTTGAATCTGACTCCGCGGTACGTGGTGGATTCATTCGGAGTGGAAGCCGCCGCGATTTCTGTGGCGAATCGCCCCGATGTCTACCGCTCGGGCCCCGGCAACGACGGCCTGGAGATTCGCGATCTGCAAATGGCGGTAATGCGCGGCGAGCCGAAGATCGATGTTCCGGGCGGCGTTGCTTTTGTACCTTTAAGAATGGGAGTACGCGTGGTCGGAGGCTTGGGAGTTGCGGGACAGATTCCATCGCGACAGACGCTTGAGGCTCTTGGCAGCCTGATAGCGATTGCAGTTGAAAGAGCGGGGACGATAGAAAAACTGGGACGCGCGGAGGCGGCGCGCGAAAGCGAGCAACTGCGCTCTGCTCTGTTGGATTCGGTGACGCACGAGTTTCGCACGCCACTGACTTCGATAAAAGCTTCGGTGACTACTTTACTGGATAGCACTGGGCTTGGTGAGGCGGAGCGGCACGAACTACTTACCGTCATTAACGAGGAGAGCGACCGCCTGAATCGGCTGGTGGGCGAGGCTGCGGAGATGGCGCAACTGGAGGCGGAAAAAGTTGAATTGCGACTCGAGTCCTATCCCATGCGGCGTGCGATTGAGCAAGTGCTGGAGGAATCGAAGCACATGCTAGGAAATCATCCTGTCGAAATTCACCTGCCTGATGACCTTCCTGAAGCGAAGATGGACTTGGTTCGCATCAACGAAGTTTTGCGGCATCTTCTGGAGAATGCCGCCAAATATTCCGGGTCTGGAACTCCTATTCACATAACTGCTGAAGCGAAAAATGGAATGCTGGTCACGAGTATTGCCGACCGTGGACCCGGGATCGGCGATTTTGAGCAATCGCTGATTTTTGAGAAGTTCTACAGGGGCCGCAATCATCGCTTCCAAGTGCAAGGCACCGGCATGGGTTTGGCCATTGCGAAGGCAATTGTGGAAGCCCATGGCGGCCAGATTGGCGTGACGAGCCAGCCCGGCCACGGGTCGGTTTTTTACTTTACACTCCCCACCGTGTAGTAGCCGCAATCTGCTCCAGCGTGTCTGTTCACGTATTGATTTCCTCTTTTACTGATTGCTATTGCACCATCGCGAAACCTTTCTTTGGAGTGAACAGAATGATTCACAGCTCCGATCCAACACTGCCCAACACTAAGGTAACGGAGCTACAGCTTCCGATAATTGGACAGGTCATGCCCATTCCATGCGTGAAGTTCAATGTTTATTACTCCGCGGCGAGAGGGGCTTTCGGTAAGTTGTAGAGCCTACACGATAGTCCCTAGTACCTAAGTTACTTTTTCAGAATTCCCATTGGGTTGACAATTTGTGTCAACACGACGGCGCCTTGGTTAAGCCTTAGAACCACGGGCCTTCGTGGTGATCCCGGACTTCGCCAGACTTCGCCGGACCATATAGGAGAGATATGTCTCAGCGGTTGGGTGACCTGCTCGTCAAAGAAAAGGTCATCACTTCAGAGCAGTTGGAGCAAGCAACCAAACTGCAGAAGGAATCCCACACGCGCCTTGCCTCGGCGCTGGTGAAGCTGGGATTTCTCTCGGATGAAGATGTCACGAACTTTCTCTCGCGTCAGTACGGCGTTCCCGCGATTAATCTTTCTTACTTCGAAATCGATCCTGCTGTCGTCAAACTGATTCCTTACGAAACTGCGAAGCGTTATCAGATTCTGCCGCTCAGCCGCGTGGGCGCTTCGCTGACCATCGCCATGGTGGATCCCACCAATGTTTTCGCGATGGACGATATCAAGTTCATGACCGGATTCAATATTGAACCGGTTGTCGCCTCCGAGAGTTCGATCATCGAGGGTATCGACAAGGCCTACGGCACCAGCAAAGAAGAAGAGCTCGAGCAAGTGATGCAGTCCATGAACGACAGCGAGAGCACTGACATTGAGCTGCAGGCCGACGAGCAGGAAACTGAATTAAAGGAACTTGAGAAGGCGGCTGACGAAGCTCCGATCGTCAAGCTGGTGAACCTTGTGCTTACGGATGCAGTGAAGCGAGGCGCCAGCGACATTCACATGGAGCCGTACGAAAAAGAATTTCGCGTGCGCTTTCGTATTGATGGCGTTCTGCAGTTGATCATGAATCCGCCGCTGAAATTGAAAGACGCGATCACGTCGCGCCTAAAGATCATGGCGAAGCTGGACATCAGCGAAAAGCGTTTGCCGCAGGACGGCCGCATCATGCTGAAGATGCAAATTGGCGGCAAGAAGAAACAGCTCGACTTCCGCGTTTCTACGCTGCCGACTCTGTGGGGCGAGAAGATCGTGCTTCGCTTGCTCGACAAAGAAAACCTGCGGCTTGACATGACGAAGCTGGGTTTCGAGCAGGAATCGCTGGATAAGTTTCAGAAGGCGATTCTTAAGCCCTACGGGATGGTGCTGGTGACGGGGCCGACGGGATCAGGCAAAACCAACACGCTGTATTCGTCGATTTCGCAGTTGAACCAGCCGGACACGAACATCATGACGGCGGAAGATCCGGTTGAGTTTCAGTTAGGCGGCGTGAACCAGGTGCAGATGAAGGAGCAGATCGGCTTGAACTTTGCCGCCGCGCTGCGCGCTTTCTTGCGGCAGGATCCCAACATCATTCTGGTCGGCGAAATCCGAGACTTTGAGACCGCGGAAATTGCGATTAAGGCCGCGCTCACGGGCCACCTTGTCTTGTCCACTCTGCACACCAACGGCGCGCCGGAAACGATTACCCGTCTCATGAATATGGGCATCGAACCTTTCCTCGTAGCTACGTCGGTTCACTTGATCTGCGCGCAGCGCTTGATCCGGCGAATTTGCAAGGACTGCGCGGAACCGGTTGAGGTTCCGGTGCAGGCGCTGATCGACGAAGGGTTTACTCCAGAAGAAGCAAAGACAGTACAGATCATGAAGGGCAAAGGTTGCGCTACTTGCAACAAGACGGGATACAAAGGCCGAACTGGTTTGTACGAAGTGATGGAAGTCGATGACGAGATCAGGGAACTGGTTCTGGTCGGCGCCTCGGCGCTCGAACTTAAGAAGAAAGCGATTGAACGCGGCATGATCACTCTGCGACGCAGCGGCTTGATCAAGGTAGCGCAAGGCTGGACCACGCTTGAAGAAGTGGCTCGCGAAACGATCCACTAGAAACTGTAAAGGAAAAGAAGACAATTATGGGACTTTCATTAAGTGATCTGCTTCGGCGCATGCTGGAGATGGGCGGCAGCGACTTGCACCTCACTACCAACTCCCCGCCGCAAATCCGCGTACACGGCCATCTGGTGCCGCTCGACTTGCCGCAACTGACGCCGGCTGAGACGAAGCAACTGGCTTACAGCGTGATGACCGATTCCCAGAAGCATCGTTTTGAAGAAAGCCTCGAACTTGACTTCTCTTTCGGATTGAAGGGGCTGGCGCGGTTCCGTGCCAACGTGTTCAACCAGCGCGGAGCATCGGCTTGCGTCTTCCGTCTGATTCCATTCGAGATCAAGTCATTCCACCAACTTAACCTGCCTCCGGTGGTCAGCAAATTGTGCGACAAGCCCCGCGGGCTGGTGCTGGTTACAGGTCCAACCGGTTCGGGAAAATCGACGACGCTGGCGGCGATGATCGACAAGATCAATACCGAGCGCCACGAACACATTCTTACCATTGAAGACCCGATCGAATTCGTGCACATGAACAAGAACTGCCTGGTGAACCAGCGCGAATTGCACTCGGATACGAAGAGCTTTACCGACGCCTTGCGCGCCGCGCTTCGTGAAGATCCTGACGTGGTGCTGATCGGCGAAATGCGCGACCTGGAAACGATTGAGTCTGCGCTGCGTATTGCGGAAACTGGCCACCTCACCTTCGGCACGTTGCATACCAACTCCGCGTCTTCCACCATTAACCGCATCATCGACGTGTTTCCAGCGCACCAGCAATCGCAGATTCGCGCCCAGCTTTCGCTGGTGCTCGAAGGCATCATGTGTCAAAGCCTGGTGCCGAAGAGCGACAACAAAGGCCGCGCGATGTGCATGGAAATTCTGGTGCCGAATGCAGCGGTTCGCAACCTGATCCGCGAGGACAAGATTCACCAGATTTATTCGGCCATGCAATCGGGGCAGGAAAAATACGGCATGCAGACCTTTAACCAGGCGCTTGCCACCGCTTATTTCCAAAAACACATCACGTTGGAAATGGCATTGACGCGATCGAGCAACCAGGACGAACTGCAGGAAATGATCTCGCGCGGGGCTACATTAACCAGTCGAAACCCGGCTCCGCTGGCCAAGAGCGCGGTGCCTGGAAAGCGATAAGCGCGAGAGACGGACTTAAGAGAAATGCCCGGTTTACACGCTGGGTCGCAAGCAGAACACAGACTGCGGAATGAGATAAAGGAGAAGTAACCATGCCGGTTTTCACGTTTTCGGGAAAGACTGCCACGGGCGAGAAGGTCCAGGGAGAGCGCGTAGCTCCGAGCAAGGACGGACTCGCTTCTCAGTTGCGGAAGGAGCGGATCACGCCCGGGTCCATTCGTGAGAAGGGCAAGGAATTTGCCCTGCCCACTTTTGGCAGCGGCAAGGTCAAAGTAAAAGAGGTGGCAATATTCTTCCGCCAATTCTCGGTGATGATTGACGCCGGATTGCCGTTGGTTCAATGCCTGGAGATTCTCGGCGCGAACCAGGAGAACCCCACTTTCCAGAAAACGCTCCTGGGTGTCCGTACCACCGTCGAAGGTGGCGCTACGCTGGCCAATGCCATGCGTACATTTCCGCTCGTCTTCGATGATCTGACAACTAACATGATCGAGGCCGGCGAGACTGGCGGTATTCTCGACATCATCCTGCAGCGCCTGGCGATCTATGTTGAAAAAGCCGTCAAACTGCGCGCCGCCGTCAAGTCGGCTTTGATCTACCCGGTCGCGGTCGTCTCGCTTGCTGGGCTGATCGTTGCCGCCCTGCTGAAGTGGGTGGTGCCGATCTTCGCGAACCTCTTTGTGGGATTAGGCGTTGCGCTTCCGCTGCCGACGCGCTGCGTTATCGGGCTCAGCGATTTCGTCGGTCATTTTTGGTGGTTCTTTATTGTGGGCGCTGTCGGCCTTTTCTACGGCGTCAAGCAGGTTCGCAAGCACCCGCGCGGCCGCTATTACTTTGATGCCATGCTGCTCAAGCTGCCAATCATCGGCGTGCTGCTGAAAAAGATCGCGGTTGCGCGCTTCACTCGAACTCTGGGCACGTTGATTACTTCCGGCGTTCCTATCCTTGAAGGCTTGGCCATCACTGCCCGCACCTCGGGCAACGCAGTTCTCGAAGAGGCGTTGATGAAGGTACGGAAGGCGATTGAAGAAGGCCGCACGATAGTCGATCCGCTTCGTGAATGCGGTGTGTTTCCAAACATGGTGACGCAGATGATCGGCGTCGGTGAAGCCACCGGAGCCATGGACTCGATGCTGCAGAAGATCGCCGACTTCTACGAAGATGAAGTCGACTCGGCTACGAAAGACATGCTGGCCATGCTGGAGCCCGTCATCATCGGTCTGCTCGGCGTGAGCATCGGTGGCATTGTTATTTCTCTGTACATGCCGTTGTTCACGATGATCGGAAAGCTGGCTGGATAAGGCCGCTNNCTCGAAGCTACGCAGCAATAGCTCGGCAACTAAAAAATACGAACTACAAACGAACAAATTTCATGCCCTTTATTTCCGATGAGCGGAACTGGCTGACTTGGCTGGTGAAGGTTCGCATCCTGATCCTGATGGTTCTGCTCGCCATCGAACTCGCGGTGATCCAGCTCACGCCCAATCCGTTGCCCATCCTGCCGTTTCTTACCGGGATGATGCTGTGGTTCGTGCTGTCGTTGTTCTTTGTCTTTCTGGTTTCCGTGTGGAGCGAACATCGCCTGCAAGCAATTCTTCAGGTGCTGGCTGATCTGGTTATGGTCACGCTGGTCGTTCATGTCACCGGAGGCATCGATAGTTCGCTGAATTTTCTTTATCCTCTGGTCATCGTGGTCGCGTGCATGCTTTTGCCACGCGCCTGGGGATATCTCAGCGCGGCCCTTGCGTTTATCTTTTTCGGAACTATTCTCGAACTCGACTACTACCTGGTTATTCCGTCGTATTCCACTTCGCATCCCAAGCTGAAGGCGCTTCAGGTTGTGATTTTTGTCAACCTGTTTGCGTACTTCGCCATTGCCTACCTTGCCGGCTTGTTGATGAGCAAGCTTCGCCAAGTGGATGTGCAACTGAAAGACGCGAGCGGGGCACTAAAAAATCTGCAGGTGCTCCACGAAAATATTGTGCAGTCGATGAGTGGTGGCGTGATCACGACCGGCCTCGATGGACGCATCACCCTGGTCAACCGAGCTGCCCAGCAACTGCTTGAAATCTCCGAAGCCGAACTGCACGGGCAATCCGTCGGCGCTTTGTTTCAGGATCCCTTGCCTCATTTCGGCGGACTGCGCGCCGATGCGGAAGTCCGCTACAAGACGAGCAATGGCTTTCGCAAGACTTTTCGGGTGATGGTTTCCGCACTCAACGTGAGTGCTCGCGGCGACCTGGGATTTGTCTACTCCTTTGATGATCTAACCGAAATCCGGCGCCTGGAGCGCGAAGTTCGAATGCAGGATCGTTTGGCAGCCGTGGGGCGGCTGGCTGCCGCTNNCACGAGATCCGCAACCCGCTGACGTCGATTGCCGGGTCGGTGAGTATGTTGTCGGAGGCTCCCTCGCTGAATCCTGAGGAACGCCATCTGTTGCAGATAGTGACTCGCGAGTCGGCCCGCCTCAATGACATCATCACCGATTTTCTGGCGTACTCTCGTGGCAAGCAATACCGCTTCGAGCGCTCGAACCTCATCCCGCTGCTTGAAGATACGCTGACGTTGCTTGAGCATCGCCTTATCGCAGAGAACTTAAGCATCCAACTGGAGCGCGCCTTCGCGAAATCCGAAGCGTGGGTGCTGGCCGATGGAGACAAGCTGAAACAGGTGTTCTGGAATTTCTGTGAAAATGCGGTGCGGGCGATGAA
>PLBX01000527.1:9752-13180 GCA_003135495.1 Acidobacteriaceae bacterium
GGCACCGGACTTGGGCTCGCCATCGTCTACCAGATTGTTCAGGCGCACGAGGGGAAAGTGTGGGCGCGCTCGCAATTGGGGAAGGGCGCAAGTTTCGTGATGCGGTTGAAGCGAATTGAAGCAGTGCGCCAATCACTCCCTGGCGATGAACACGCTACGGCCAGTGCGGCCGCCCTACAAAATTCTTCCGGCGCATCTGCTTCCATCCCATCTGTTTCCGTCGCCTCCGTGGCCGCAAGATCCGGAGGAGGAACGCGTGGGTAATATTCTCGTCTGCGATGACGAGCGCTCCATCTGCGAATTGTTGGATATCGCGCTGCGCCGCGATGGCCACAAAGTTGAGACCGTTACCGGGGGCGACGCCGCGCGGCACAAAATCGACAGCGCGCTCTTCGACGTCATTGTTACCGACATCAAGATGCCGGGCGTTGATGGCGTTGAAGTGCTGCGCCACGCTCACCAGATCTCGCCCGACTCCGCCGTGATTTTGATGACCGCCGTGGATGACTACGAAGCCGCGGTTGAAGCGGTGAAAGCCGGAGGAGCAACCGATTACATCCGCAAGAGCCCGGGCCTGGTCGATGAGGTAAAACTTGCCATTGCCCGCTCGCTCACCAAGGTTTCGCTCAGCCGCCAGAATTTTGCGCTGCGCCGCGACGCCGCCACGCGCAACTCGCTCGACAATATCGTGGGCTCCAGCCCTGCGCTTGAAAAGCTGAAGCAGACCATCCGAACCGTTGCCACAACCAGCAGCACAATCTTGATCTACGGTGAAAGTGGAACTGGTAAAGAACTCGTAGCTCGCGCCATTCACACCTGCTCGCCGCGCGCCGCCGAAGGCTTCGTATCGGTCAACTGCGGAGCTTTTCCGGAAACGCTGCTTGAAAGCGAACTCTTCGGCTACGTCAAAGGAGCGTTTACCGGAGCGAACCAGAACCGCCGCGGCCTCTTTGAAGTTGCCGACCAGGGCACGATTTTTCTCGATGAGATTGGCGAGATGACCATGCCCATGCAAGTCAAACTGCTGCGCGTGTTGCAGGAACGCACGGTCCGCCCGGTCGGCGGCACCAGCGAAATCCCGGTCGACGTTCGCGTTATCGCCGCCACTAACCGCGATCTCGATCGCCAGGTGACCGAGGGAACGTTCCGCGAAGATCTTTACTATCGTCTCAACGTCATACCCATTCGCGTCCCGGAGCTGCGTGAGCGCCGCGAGGACGTTCCGCTGCTGGCCAATCATTTTCTGAAAAAATATGCTCCGGGGGTGGGCAAGGCCATTCATGGAGTGGACAGTGCATCGCTGGTGGCGCTGACGGGCTACGACTGGCCTGGCAACGTGCGTCAACTGGAGAACACCATTGAGCGCGCGGTTGCGCTCGAGACTTCCAGCGAATTGCATGTGGAGTTGCCGGCGGAGCGCGCCAAGGCGCGCGCTGTTGCTGCCGGAGCTGAAACTGCTGTTACCCTGACGGGCGCGGGCGCGGTTCTTCCCGAAGGCGTGAACATGGAAGATTACGTTGCTCAGATCGAGCGTTCGCTATTGCAATCAGCGCTCGGACAAACCAACGGCGTTCAGGTTCGCGCCGCCGACGTCCTCGGTATCTCCTACCGATCCTTCCGCCACCTGATGAAGAAGTACGAACTGTAAGAAGCTGTCAGCTCTCGGTTGTCAGTTCCACTCCCATTTAACTACGTAAGTGGTTGAATTTAACCAGGATGGCTGAAATGAGCCACTGCGTTTTTAGCAACTTTTCTTGCCCTTCCGCGTTCAAATAGATAGAGACAATGGCCCGGTGAAAGGCGAAAAACAAGCCCACAAAGGCCAAAGTCGGTAGAAGGTTTCCGGGTTCCGAATTAGAGATCTGGGAGACTTGGACAAAGGGGGGTTATATGCGTTACATGAAATATTTCGCGTTGCTGGCAGTCCTGATGGTGCCGCTCGCGTACTCACAGGCGGAAGTCCGGTTCGGGGTGGGCATTGGAGTCGCACCCGGTTACGCCTACGCTGGCGGCCCGCCAGTATGTGATTACGGCTACTATGACTATGCTCCTTACGCTTGTGCGCCGTATGGGTACTACGGTTCGCAGTGGTTTAATGGCGGAGTCTTTATTGGCGCCGGCCCGTGGTACGGCCATGGCGGATACTGGGGCGGCCGCGGCGGCGATTACGGACGAGGCGGCTATGGACGCGGGTTTTACGGCCGAGGCGATTACGGCCGCGGAGCCTACGGGGGCGGCGGTTATGCCCGAGGCGGCTACGCACGAGGCGGGGCTGAATTCCACGGTGGCGGAGCGCGTGGTGGAAGCTTCCACGGCGGAAGTGGCGGATTTCACGGTGGAGGCGGGTCACACGGTGGAGGGCGCCGCTAAGTAAGTCCATCCGAGATGTCTTAAGAGCTGGCAGCGCTCGCTGCCAGCTTTTTTGTTGGGGCTAGTTCGGTGGAAAAGAGAGGACAATCATCGAACTTGTCTGCTAGCCGAGCGCTCCAAAAGCGACCAACTAAGGCGATTACACTCATTGAGAAGAGGGTTATATTCCCTCCCGCGCGGTGCGTGTTCACAGCGCTACCTGCACAAAGTCTAGTCAGAATTGTGGACAGGTATGTTGACAGAGCCCGACTCATCACTTGGGAAATTGGTCGGCCCTAGCAGACGATTTTCGAACTTTCCTCTCGAACACCCGCACTTTTGAACCAGCGCCTTGAGCGATTTCGGATTGACTTCACTCAAATCGTCAGGCCCTGGCGGACGATCTTCGAACCAGGGCAGGTGTTTAACTTCCGGATTGCCGACGACACGTACAGAATGCGCACGTCCCGCTTGGGACCTTCCTTAGATGTGCAACCACTTCTCTACGCAGTCGTGCTGCAAGCGCTGTCAGGGAGGCCTTCAACATTGAAAGGCCCTGACCCGTCCTGCACGTTGAACGTGCGGGCACAAAGTCAGGACCCGCATTGGCACTGAGTCTTCGCGTCCGTTCTAATCGCCCCCCTCGCGGAATAATTTGTTCCCGTCAAGAGTTATGACGACCGGAATGGGTGTACCGTCGGGCAGCGTCAGTGATTCTTGGACCGCGCGAATTTTGCTCGAATCATCGACAAAAACGATGGCCAGGACGGATGTGCGCGTCAAAACCCCCGATTCGTAGATGTTTACGGTCGCCGTGGCTGTGCAGTCGGAATTCACCGCCCACGATCCTGTGATGGTCTCGTTGGCGAAGCCGCCGCCCACATTTCTGGCCTCCGTGCCAGCGATGTTCCCCGCCGCGTCTACGCTGAGTCTAGCTACCGCCGCGCCAGGAACGGGTCCGGTCGGAAGAATCAGGGTTCCTGTGAGGGTGAGTCCCCAATTTCCCGCTGCTTTGGCATTTGAACAATGTTCAGCCGCGTGTGCTGTCGACGCCAAGCCCATGCAGAGCGTGACGACGG
>PLBX01000029.1:0-6863 GCA_003135495.1 Acidobacteriaceae bacterium
GCCAAATTCAGTCCGGGGCCGATGTGGTTGGCCTTCATGAGGCGAAGAACTTCGCGTCCGTCGGCGGCGGGAGTGAGCGCCACGGCGAGCGCGAAGCTGAAGGCTTCGGCGCGCGATTTCTCAACGCCCGCTAAGAGTCCGGTGGAAATCGTTGCGCCGGAGCGCGAAAAGCCCCGAAACGGCAGGCACAAGCCCTGCACGATTCCAATCAGCGCGCCCTGCTTCATTCCCAGGCCACCGTTGCCGTTCGCTCCGGTAAAGGGATGGCGCTTCTCGTGGATGCCCGCGATCAAAATCAATATGCCGGCGGCGGCGAGCGCGGGCGCGATCAGGTCGAGCCGCCCGAAAAGCTGTTCCACCTCGGCGTTTTTCGCCCCATGAAAGGCAAATTTCTCGATGCCCTTGATCAAGCCCTCGCCGATTACGCCTGTCAACGCGGTGGCGACGAACAGCAGAATTACGATTCGTTTGAACGCCTCCGCGCTCTCAAAATAAGTTCTCATCCATTGCTTCCAGAAATAGACGATCACCGCGAACATCGTGCCGGTATGAAGCATCACGAGGAGCAGAGTCATTTCGGGCGCTGACGGGTCAAGCCCCATGAGCTTTTCGGACACCACCACGTGCGCCGAACTCGATACCGGCAGGAGTTCCGCCAGGCCTTGCACGATGCCGAGGATCACGACATGCAGAAGATTCATGGTTGGACCTTCACTAGGGATTTTTGTCCGAAGAACTTTACCATTTCAAAAGCGTTCAGGCCGCGGCCATAATAATTTTCGATTGTACCCGTTTCACGATAGCCATGCTTTTTCCACAAAGCAATCGCGGGTTGATTGGTTGTTGCGGTTTCCAAAACCATGAGAGCGGCGCCTGTCGAAGCTGCTTCGTGCTCGGCGGCCTGCAGGAGCAGGGAACCGACGGATTGGCGGCGGTACGGCTCAAGAACGTCGAGCGTGACGATATGCGCGATTTCCTCGTCGCGATTCGTAAGAATGAATCCGGCAACCGCGCCGGAAACTTCCGCGACCATGCAGCGCGAGCCTTCCGATTGCAGGTAGCTGCGCATCTCGCGCCGTCCATAGGCAATGTCTTTAGGAAAGCAAAGTTGATCCATCGCCAGCAGCGTATCGAAATCGGATGGCTGGTATGGGCGAAGAATCGGTCCGGAAACGTCCAAGGCGCCGGCTCACAATTCGAGAATCACGGGAAGAATCAGCGGGCGCTTGGAAGTCTGCTTCTTCAGATAGCGCCTCAGGTCCACGCGGATTTTTTCCTTAATGACGCTCCAGTCGGTTTTCTCCTCGTCGTTCGATTGCTCGACGGTGCGGAGAACTACTTCGCGCGCGCCGTTAATTAGCTCGGGCACGTTATCGGAGGGCATGAAGCCGCGCGTGACGATTTCCGGCTGCGATTCGATCTGCCCGGTGTGCTTGTTGATGGCGATGATCGGCACGACGACGCCGTCCTCGGACAAGTGTTTCCGGTCGCGAATCACGACCTCCTCGATTTCCTCGAGCGATCCGGAATCGACGCACACGCGTCCGGCGGTCACCGGCTCGCGGCGATAGGCGCGGTCCTCGGTGAATTCAATCGGCTGGCCGTCCTCGATCAGCAGGATTTCCCCGGACACCGAGCCCACCGAGTGCGCGAGCGCGGAATGGCGGAAGAGCTGCCTGAATTCGCCGTGCACGGGAATAAAGTAGCGCGGGCGCACCAGATTCAGGAGCATCTTCTGCTCTTCCTGGCTGGCGTGGCCGGAAACGTGGATCGTGCCGCCGTCGTTGTCGTAATAGACGAGCGCGCGCTTGCGGAACATGTGATCCAACATGCGGAAAATGGCTTTTTCGTTTCCGGGAATGATGCGCGAGGAAAGAACAACAGTATCGCCTTTCTCGATTTTCGCGTGCTTGTGATTATCGACCGCTGCGCGCGATAGCGCCGACATCGGTTCGCCCTGCGTGCCGCTAATCAGAACGCAAACCTTTTCCGGCGGGTAATTCTTCATCTCCCCGGGATGAATCAACATGCCGTCGGGAATCTGGATATAGCCAAGATCTTCCGCGATCTCGGAAGAATTGTTCATCGAGCGCCCGATAAAACAAATTTTGCGGCCATGCTCGCGCGCCATGTCAACCGTCAGCTTGATGCGATGAATCGAAGACGAGAAGCACGAGATGAACAAACGCCGCTGCGTGCGGACGAATACCTCTTCAAATTTGCGATGAACCGCGCGCTCGCTTGGCGTATAACCTTTGCGCTCGACGTTAGTCGAATCCTGCAAGAGCGCCAGCACTCCCTCCTTGCCGTATTCCGCGAAGCCATGCAAATCAAAAAGCCGGTTGTCGGTCGGAGTAGGGTCAACCTTGAAGTCGCCGGTATGCAGCACCACGCCCAATGGCGTGTGAATGGCCAGCGCAACGCAATCCACCAGGCTATGCGTAACTTGCAGCGGATGAATCGTGAACGGCCCAACCTTAAACCGTTCTCCCGGACGAATCTCCCGCAGGTCGGCGTCATCCAGCAACTGATGTTCGTCGAGTTTGTCTTCGAAATACGCCAGCGTGAACTCGGTACCCCAGACCGGCACGTTCAACTCGCCGAGGATCCAAGGCAGGGCGCCGATGTGATCTTCATGGCCGTGCGTAAGCACAATGCCGCGAACGAACTTGCGATTTTCAAGCAGGTAGGAAATATCAGGGACGACGATATCGACGCCCAGCAGCTCGGCTTCCGGAAACATAAGTCCGGCATCGATAACGATAATGTCATCGCCAAAACGGATGGCCATGCAGTTCATACCGAACTCGCCCATCCCACCCAGCGGAATAATCTGCAGTTTTCCTGTCGGCATTCGTCAAATTGATGCTAGCACAGCGAGCAGTAGTCGCAACGGTGCGCACCGTATATCGCCAGAAACCCTCAACCACCAAGGCCACGAAGTAACACGAAGAAAAGTTTTAAGCCATACCCTTCGTGTAACTTCGTGCCCTTAGTGGTTCAGCTTTGTGCTGTTAAACTCGTGCTAGACGATGTCAGACGAGAAAAAATCCTGGATGCGCCGTCGCGTCGAAGGCGCAATCCGCGGTGGCCTTACTCGCGCCTACGATACCATCAAAGTTGATCCCGGACGCTTCCTCATGGAACTCCGCATTGCGCATGGCTTGCCGCTCGCCACATTTCACGGGGTCTACAGCTTGCCCATCGAACGTCTCGACGATGTTGCGGGCTCAGTGATTCGCGGCGGCATGAAGTTGGCAGCGGCCGAGGGCGCGGGCTTGGGCATGGGCGGAATCCTCACGATTGTTCCCGATCTCGGCATTCTGTCCGCCATCACCATGCGCACCATCCAGAAGCTAAGCCTGATTTACGGCTTCGAACTCAACACGGAGGATGAAATCGCGGAGTTATGGATCGCCGCCGCCACCGCTGCCGGCGTCGACATCAGCCGCGAGTTGTTGGAGAAAGAAGTGGTCAACCGCTTCGTGCCCAGAGTGATTCAACGCATCGCCGCCAAAGCCGGCTCTGAGATTGCGGAAAAGTGGCTGGGCCGATTGATTCCGTTTACCAGTTCAATCATAGGATGCGCTCTCAACTATTATTTTGTGCGCGCCTGGGGCGGACGTGCGCGAGCCCATTTCCGATCAAAACATATGGAAGCGCGGCAGAGGTTCGCAGAGGAACAATCGCAACTTCCAGCCCGGACGACTGCACTGCCCTCGTGACCGCGTATTACTTCCAGCTGTTGCGTTCTCTAGCGCAAGGCAGCCTTTACCGCAGCCACTCTTCCAACTCAATCCCGCCTTCCGTCTTCTCGTCCCGATACTTCACGATAACCGGCGTGTAGAGCGAGATATTCCAATCGTCCGGCATCCCCTTACCCTTCTTAACCGCACGCGATCCCGGCACGACGACCGCATTCTCCGGAACTTCCAACGTTCGCTCTCTCGATGCGCGATAGATTTCGCCGCGCACCAGATCGTAAAGCGGAGTCGAACGAGTAAGGATCGTTCCGCTTCCGAGCACGGCGCGCGCCCGCACCAGCGTCCCTTCATACACGCCGCAATTGCCGCCAACCAGCACATCGTCTTCAATAATCACCGGAGAAGCACTAATCGGCTCTAGCACTCCTCCAATCTGCGCCGCAGCGCTAAGATGCACGCGCTTCCCAATCTGTGCACACGAACCCACAAGTGCGTGCGAGTCGATCATCGAGCCTTCGTCCACATAAGCGCCGACATTGATAAACATCGGAGGCATACAGATGACTCCCGGCGCCACATAAGCCCCTTCGCGAATCGACGATCCGCCCGGCACAACGCGAATGCGATCAGCGAGCGTGAAACGGCGGGCAGGGAAAGTATCCTTGTCGACAAAAGAAAGTCCGTCGCCACCCGACATTTCTCGAAGTTCTCCGAGACGGAAACCCAGCAGGATGCCTTGCTTAACCCAGCCATTGACGTGCCAATGGCCGCCGGCTTTTTCAGCCGCCCGAATCTTGCCGGCGGTCAAGGCATCGCGGAATTGGAAAAAAGTGCTGCGAGCTTGCTCGGCGTTGCCGTGCTCGTGGCTGGCGGATAGGCGTTCGATGGCGGACTTCAGAGTAGATAGCGAATCTGGCATGGGAGGTTAGGAAGAGGAATTGTAAATCCAGCGACAGAGTTTTGGCCGCGGGGTTTATCGAATATCGGGCCTGAATATTAAGGGCTCCGACATATTTCGTTACGCGAGGCACTTGCATTCGCTGCGAATCAGCACTCCGGGCATCTGATGCGTAGCCTCGCGCGCCGCGGCCAGATTGCCATACGGCCCATGCCATCGGGAATGATTCGCATCATGTCCGCTAGGCCGTCCTTTACCCGAACTGCACTGTCCGCAAGACGCCCGGTGCAGGATGGCTTTATGCGGCCCCGCAGCCCAATTTTCATAAATGTAAAACTCGCTGGCCGCAGCCGGCGGCGGTGCGGGACGGGTGATGAGTCCAACATCGGTTGCGATCTTTTGCAGCTTAGATCGCGTGTCGCGGCGCATGGGAAGCAGCGGCAGGCGATACAGTTCCTCGATTTTGCCCATCATCGCGAGCACAGCCTTTACCGGCAGCGGGCTTGATTCGATGAAGTTCGCTTGCATGAGCGGAAGATACTTGCGATGCAGCGTACGAGCTGCGTTCCAGTCATTATTCAAGGCCGCGCGAGTCATCTCCGCCATCTCGCGGGGAATTTCATTCGACGCCACCGAAATAACGCCCACTCCGCCCAGAGCAATCACCGGCAAAGTCACGGCGTCGTCGCCCGAGAAGACCAGAAAAGTTTCTGGCACCACGTTCAGCACCTCGGCAATCTGCGTCATGTTGCCGCTGGCTTCTTTCACCCCAACGATATTGGCGACCTCACTCAGCCTCGCCAGCGTGGCAGGTTCGAGATTCGCAGAAGTGCGGCCCGGCACATTGTAGAGAATCACCGGCTTATCGACGGCTTCGGCGATCGCCCGAAAGTGCCGATACTGGCCCTCCTGCGTAGGCTTGTTGTAGTAGGGGGAAGCGGTAAGGATGGCATTGACGCCTGGCCGCGATGCTACCTCTCTTGCCTTGGCGACGGCCTCTTGCGTGGAGTTCGACGTGGCCCCAGCGACAATAGGCACGCGCCCGGCGGCGACTTCAATGGTCAGGTCAATCACCCGCAGCCATTCGTCATGAGTGAGCGTGGGAGTCTCTCCCGTGGTGCCGCAGGGAACCAGAAAATCGATGCCCGATTCCACCTGCCATGCGATCAGATTGCGCAGCGCATTTTCGTCTACGGCGCCGTCCTGAGAAAACGGCGTAACCAGAGCGGTACCGCAGCCTCGCAGTTGCATGGATTAAGCATAACTCTATTCGCAACCCTGTGCAGCAGCCGCGCAAAAAGATGCTTTTGTGTGGGCACGGGAGTGTGGGGACGGGCGCCCCCGCGAGCCTGCCCTGAGCGACGTCGAAGGGTCCATGCCGAGCGAAGCTCGGCTGTTGCGTCCGCCAAAATGAATGCCAGTCCCTACATCAGAGTTCGCGCCAGACATTGCGGAACTCGTAAACCCCGGTTTTTCCCGGAAGCCACTCCGCTGCCCGCACCGCGCCTTCGGCAAATGGCTGGCGAGACTTTGCATCATGACAGAGATAAATTCGATCGCCAGCGGAGTTGAACACAAGTTCATGCATGCCCACCACATCGCCCTCGCGAAAAGAGACGATCTCGATTTCGCGTTCACCCGCATCCCGCACAATCTTCTGCAGCGTAATCGCGGTTCCCGACGGCGCATCCTTCTTGTGCTCGTGGTGACGCTCAAAGATCTGCCCCGAGTAATCGTATTTCAGCGCAACTCCGGCAGTAGCGGCGATTTCGAAAAAAAGATTTACGCCGATGGAAAAATTTGNNAGCGCCATGTCGCGCAAACGCGGCACTTCGCCGTACCAGCCGGTAGTTCCGATTACGAGATTTTTTCTGGCTCGGATGCAGGCTTCGGCGTTGGCTACGACCGCAGAGGGTGTCGTGAAGTCAATCACAACATTAGTTGCAGCGAGCGATTCCGTAGTCAGAGCGCGGGCTCCGGCGTTGTCGTCGGCGGATAGGACTCGCACGTGGTGGCGGCGCGCGGCCGCGGTCTCGGCTACGAGGGCTCCCGTTTTACCACGACCGAGAATCAAAAAATTCATGCTGAAACCTCAACCACAGGAAAGACGGCAACTGCAGCGGTCCTCCTCTGTATCCCCCGTGTCACCTTTGTGCCCTCTGTGGTCAACGCCTTTGATCTTCCGCACCACAACTCAAGCGAAAACTTCCGGATCCGCCTCCGCAAAAAATGCCCGATGCAGCCTCCGCACCACTTCCGCC